>SKKZ01000201.1 GCA_007123455.1 Coriobacteriia bacterium
CAGAAGATGACGACCGGCTCCTCCTCGGCGATCTCGGAGAGGCGCTCCGGCAGTTCGTGCAGCGGGATGTTGTGCGCGCCTTCGATACCGAGCGCGGCCACCTCGGCAGCACTGCGCACGTCGAGTACCCGCAGGATCGCTCCCTCGTCGAGGCGGTGACAGACTCCGGGCGTGTCGAGCATGTGCGTCGAAACCGTCCGTCGGCCGGATACCTCCCAGCTCTCGATGGTGCCGCCGAGGTAGCCGCGTACCTCATCGAAGCCCATGCGAGCGAGTAGGGTCATGTCGGCCGGGGGGTCGTCGGAGAGCAGCACGACGGGTGTTGCCGGGTCGGCGAACCAGCCCGCCCATTGCCCGATCATCGCGGATGGTACGGCGAGCGACCCGGGCACGTGCGCGGCGAGGTAGCACTCGGCTTCGCGCGTGTCGATCACGAGGGCGCCTTCAGCAGAGGCGTCCTCGACCTGCCCGGGCGAGAGCGGCGGCAGCACGGCCCGCTCGTCGTACCGGTTGCCGGACAGGTTCATGCGCTCCATGTGCAGGAAGTACGGCGGCCTGCCGATCGACTCCGAGCGCTCGATCATCGTGTCGACGAACCCGTCCTCGTCCATGCGGAGCAGCGGGTTCAGTGCGCGTTCCACGCCGGTGGTGGTGTATGGCCTGTCCGCGATCGCGCTCCCGCACGCCGAGCCCGGGCCGTGCGCGGGCCACAGGATGACGTGGTCTCCCAGCGGGAAGACACGCTCGTGCAGCGAGCGGTAGAGATCGCGTGCGTAGAGCCTGACCGAGCCGGGGGGACCCAGGTCGACTCGACCGGCGTCACCGGCGAACAGCAGATCGCCCGAGAAGAGCATCCAGGGGGTGTCGACGACGCGCACGAGGTAGGACATGTGCCCGGCGGTGTGGCCCGGGGTGTGAAGCGCCTCGAGATCGAAGGCGCCGAACGTGAAAGACTGACCGTCTCGGACTGCGGTGCCGTACTCGTAGTCGAGTTCACCGTCGGCGTGGTAGATGTCGGCACCGGTACGCGCGGCAAGCTCCACGCTGCCGGCGAGCACGTCTTCGTTGCGGTGAGTCTCGAGGATCGTGCTGATGCGGGCGCCCCGCGAGCGGGCGAGTCCGGTGTATGCGGCGACGTCCCGGCGCGGGTCGATGACGACCGCTTCGCCTCCGTCCTCGAGGTAGTAGGACCAGTGTGCGAGCCCCGGGCTTTCGATGCGGTGGATGAACATGGCCAAGACCTCCTCGACGGTCGCTCGCCGAGCGAATCGCTTCTATCGATGACACGCTCACATGGAGTGCGTACCCGCTCTGCGGCAGGAGTCACCGCCGCACCCCGGAGCGTCGACGTCCCCCGATGGGGTCACTCGTCGTCGCCAGGCTCCCGGTCTTCGATCTCATGGCAGTCGATGCAGGTTTCAGGGGCGAAGTCGCGGTGGTTTTCGGGCAACGAGCTCCTCGGTTCGACGTGGTGACAGTACGAGCAGTCACTGAAGATGCCGTCTGTGGGATGGGAGACGGGAGCCGCGTAGCTCAAGGACAGGCCGGCCGGCGGGGGTTGCCTGTCGTAGTAACGGGTGTCGACGGGGTGGCAGAGCAGGCACTCCCCGGTCTCGTAGCGAAGGTGGCTTTCGGGTACGCCGAGGTCGCGTGCGGGCTCGCCATGACAGAGGGGACAGCGGGCATCTCCCATCGCGATGGAGTGTGGCACCAGCACGCGCACGGCCGGACGATGACACGAGTCGCAGTTGTCCAGGTCGAAGTTGCGGTGGGTCACCGGCATCGTGCCATCCTCCGTGCGGTGGCACTCCATGCACGGGTCGGTGCGCCTCGCGGGCGGGTGTGGGTTGTCCGGAGCGCCGACAAGGGGGACGTCGGGTGGGGTCAACGCCGTTGCGGCCCACGTGAACAGTCCCGCCGCACCAACGAACAGTGCCACGATGATCACGACCATTGTGGAGACGATGCGATGGTGCATGAAGCCTCCTACACCATGTCGAAGCGCTCGGTGTGGATACGATCCGCCGGCACCCCGATCTCGGGCAGGGCCTTCTCCATCGCATCCATGAGAGGCCCGGGCCCGCAGATGAAGTACTGGAACCGTCGGTAGAGCGTCGGCGGTAGATAGCGCGCCAGCATGTCTGCGGTTACAAAGCCGCGTTCACCGTCCCACTCCTCGCCTGCTTGCAGGAGCACGGTCACGAGCGTGAGCGACGGCATGCGCTCGGCCATCGCCGCCAGCTCTTCGCGAAACGTCAGATCGTCGTAGTCGTTTGCTGCGTGGAAAAGGAACACCGGCCTCACGTCCCCGCGTGTCTCAAGGGCCTGCAGCATCGAGAAGAGAGGCGTGATCCCGACACCGCCACCGATGAGGACGTAGCCGGCACCCTCTTCACGGTCGATGGTGAACACCCCGTGGGGGCCGTCGACCCAGCCGATCGTGCCCGGGCTGATCCGGGGCACGACACTTGACGACCAGTCACCGAGCTCCTTGATGGTGAAGGCGATGGCACCGTCGTGGCTGGGGATGTCGCCGTTGGAGGAGAAAGAGATCGGGTGTTGAACGGTGCTCAACGGGTTGCGCCCGAATCCGATCCAGGCGAACTGTCCGGGCTCGAAGAGGAAGCCCTCGTGACCGACCGGGCGCAAGACGAGCGTGTGGGACTGTCCGTGCTCGCGTCGGTTCTCGACGA
>SKKZ01000087.1 GCA_007123455.1 Coriobacteriia bacterium
ACGTTATGGGCCACGGCTTCCAGGTCGATAACGGTGCACGCCCAACGCTCGTACGGCATGTACGACTACTCCTCGTCCGCAATGAGCGAGCGCACGATGTCGGACTTGCTGACGATTCCGACCAGCCGCTCTCCTTCCATGACGGGCAACCGGCTCACATCACGCTCGACGAGCATCGTGGCGGCATCCTCGATCGACGAGTCCGCCTGGATGGTGAGAGGGTTGGACGTCATGACGTCACGAACCGACGCTGCGACGGCTTTCTTGAGTTCGGACTCGAAACGAGCTGTCGAAGGCGGATAGAGGATGTAACCGTCGAGCAGGTGCAGATACGACGGGAACTCGAGCTTCACGTCCTGCATTATGAGGTCGCCCTCTGTGACGATGCCGATAAGGGCACCTTGGTCAATCACGGGAAGCGCCCCTATCCGCCGTTCTACGATGAGGTGCGCCGCCTCGGTCACGGTCATGTCCGGACTTGCCGTCACCGGATCCTTGCTCATGATGTCTCGTACCGTCTGCTCCGCCATCACGGTCCCCTCCTCCTCGTCCGGCCCGGTGCCGGAGCCTGGTGCTTCCTAGATAGTACTATCAAGTTCACGTATGGCAGCGGGGAGATGTCCGGGCACGTCCTCGGCGACGACGGAAAGCGTCGTGAGGGCTGCCGACGCATGATCCCCCGCACGTGCATGAAGGTACGCCGAGAGCACACTCGCCTCGAACGGTTCGAGGCCTTGCGCGAGAAGCGCACCTGCCATTCCCGCAAGAACATCGCCGGTGCCCGCGGTCGCCAGGCCCGGGTTACCAGCCAGCGTCACGACCTGGCGCCCCCGTCCGCTGACGAGCGTGTGGGCCCCCTTGAGAACACACGCGAGGCGCGCTCCGCTCAGCTCGCGCCCGTAGGTCAACCTGTCGGCCTGGACCGCAGCCGGCGTGGTACCGAGCAGCCGGGCGAGTTCTCCCGGATGCGGCGTGATGATGGTCGGCGCATCCCTGCCGATTACCGTGTCGACCGTGTCGACGAGCGCGTTGAGTCCGTCGGCATCGACCACGAGGGGCACGTCGAGGGCTCCGACGAGCGCACGCGCGACGTGGACCGCTCCGTGGGCCACGGTCATGCCGGGCCCCAGGACCACCGCATCGAACTCCTGGGCGATGTCGACCACCGCATCCGTGACTTTCGAGGCGAGGGTCTGTGAGGGGTTCTCGGGCAAGCCCATGACGATCGCCGACGTGAGCTTGGATTGCAGCACCGGTACGACCGACTCGGGAACGGCGACAGTGACGTATCCCGCACCCATGCGCTGGGCGCCCATGGCAGCAAGCGCAGCCGCACCGGGAAACGCTCCCGAACCGGCCACGATGAGAACGCGCCCACGAGTGTTCTTGTGTGCGTCGGGCGCGGGCCGCGGCAACAAGGACCGATACTCCCCGGAATCCCAGACTTCGGGGTCTCCCGGCGCGCCGCAGTACTCCCGGGGGATCCCTATGTCGACCACGTGCAACTCTCCGACGTGGCCCGCCCCCGGATACAAGATCGAACCCACCTTCGGCGCCGAGAAGGTGACGGTGAGGTCGGCACGCACCGCGTGCTCCCCTGTCGCCCCGGTGGATGCATCCACACCGGACGGGACATCGACGGATACCACGAAGCCGGCCGACGCGTTGATCGCGGCGATCCACGTTGCGAAGGGCGGGCGTACCGCCCCGCTGAAGCCGACCCCGAACAGGGCGTCGACGACCACCGGATACCCGCCAAGCTCGTCGGGGGCGAGGGACCGGTCACCGAGTTCGGTCAGTGAGACTCCGGCCTCGACCGCGGCCCTGGCAGCCTCGCCGGCCTCGCCCGACATCGTTTCCGGGTCTGCGGGGGCGAAGACCATCACCTCGCGCCCGGCCGTCAGAAGCTCTCGTGCAGCAACCCAACCGTCACCGCCGTTGTTACCATGACCGCAGACGATGGCGACCGGCCCGTGAGACGAGCGGCGCTCGATCTCGCGTGCCACAGCGGCACCTGCCCGCTCCATCAGTTCTGCAATAGTCACGTCCCGCTCAGCGACGGCACGTTCCTCGGCGGCTCTGGCGCTCTCCGCAGTCAGTGCATGGATCACCGGGTACTCACCTCCGTGTGAGACGGCCCCTCTCAGGGGGCCGTCGACTACTCCTCATCAGATGTATCCCCTACCTCGACCTCGTCGAGCAGGGCCCTGGCATCTTTGAACGACGCCGCAAGGTCGGCCATAGGGTCGTGCGGCGCCTCCTTGGGCTTCGGACGACTCTCCTCCGTGATGGCTACAGCAGAAGCCACCGCGGTCGTATGCGTGAACGAGAGCGACAGATGCATCTCCACGATGCCGCGTTCCCCGGCCACCTCGGCGGCGCGCCCTGACAGCCGGGGGGCCGGCCTGCCTCGATCATCACGCTCGACCTCGACGTCGGTGAAGCGCATACCCGAGAACCCCGTGCCCAGCGCTTTGAGTACCGCCTCTTTGGCGGCAAAGCGCATAGCGTAGTGTATCTCCGGCTTCTTGCGGCCATCACAGTACGCGCGCTCCGCCGCGGAGAAGAGTCGCTCCTTCATCGCCGGTGTCCGATGCAGAGCCCTGCGCATCCGCTCGATCTCGACGATGTCTACTCCGAGTCCTGTGATCGACACGCGCTACTCCACCGTCACTGACTTGGCCAGGTTAC
>SKKZ01000166.1 GCA_007123455.1 Coriobacteriia bacterium
AGGCGTTGCAATGGGTACGTGCAGGCCTGATGACGGCTGGGACGGGCATGGTCCTGTCGGTGCTCTCGTTCGACCCCGCACTGATCGGCCATGTGTTGGCGATTGCCGCGGGTGCCCTGATGCTCGTTTCCCCGACGGCCGCTGTCATGACCGCGATCGTGGCCATCGCCAACCCGCTTTCCGCGGCGCGTATGGTCTTCGGCGTCATGCTGATCGTCGCGGGAGCTCTCTCGATCCGCCTCCTTGCCCGGGGCAACGGCGGCGTCTTCATCGTGGTTCTCATGTCGGCGGTCGGAGTGGTGCTCGGTCCCGCCTGGGCGGCGGCGGTGCTCGCCGGCTATCTGCTGGGTCCTGCCACGGGCGCGGTGGCGGCGCTTCTCGCCTGCGTGACGATACTGGCGGGGGGCATCCTCACCGGTTCCAGCTCGGTGGGTGTGCTCGTCACGGGAGGGCTGCCACCCTCCTATCTCTCACTGGATTCGGCCGCCCGGCCGTTGTCCGAGTGGCCGGCCTGGGTGGCCGCAGGGATCGAGGCCGCGCCCCAAGACCTCACTGCTCTGCTGGAGACCTTCATGAGCGTCGGTGACATCCCACTCCTCATACTGCAGCCGCTGCTCTGGGCGGCCGCGGCCGCGGTGGCCGGCTCGCTGCGGTGTACTCCCGGCAGGCAGCATCGGCTGGTGAAGGGGGCTCTCGCGGTCACCGCAGGCACCGCCGTGGTCGCCGCAGGCAGTGCGATCACGGTCGCTGTGCTCGCGACAGTGCCACCGGTCGGATCCATGTTTGTTGCGACCGCAGCCTCGCTCGCCGTGGCGCTCGCGGCGGTGGCGATCTCCGAGATGGTATTCACGCCCGTCGTGGTGCGTCCCGGGGCACTGCCCGGTTCGAGCACGATGCGAGTAGAGGATGCCGAGGTCGACGAGTTGCTCCGGCTCATCTCGACTGCCGAGGACGAGTTGTCGTCCAAGCACACCACAGAGGCAGTCGTGATGATCACGGACATGAAGTCGTTCTCCGCGATGACCGAGGAGGAGGGCAGTTTCACGTCGGCGAAGCTCGTGCAGCGTCATCGGGACCTGCTCCTGCCGGTCATCGCGTCGCACAAGGGCTCAGGCAAGTCCACGGGCGGAGACGGCCTGGTGGCCGCTTTCGGCTCGCCGAAGCTGGCGGTCCGGGCGGCTATCGAGATGCAGCACACACTCGAGCGCCACAATCGGTCTCACGCCGACGAGCGCGACATCTGGGTGCGAATCGGCATCGCATCAGGGGAGGTCGTGCTCGACAGCGGTGGGCGGCCCTTCATCGGAACCGCACTCAATCTGTCAGCTCGTGTCATGAATCTCGGCGACGGTGGCTGCATTATGGTGACAAGGCCCGTGGCTGATGCCGCGAACCAACCTGAGTCCTGCCTGCACAGCCACGGCGAGTTCACATTGAAGAACATCGCAGAGCCCGTCGAGGTGGTCGAGGTGCTCTGGAGTGACGACCGCATCCCGTGCCCGCCGGCGTGCGCCTGACGCGGTAGGACCGGCAGTCGTGCCCTGACTACCGCAGCGGCTTGAACACCGCGCCTGCAGGGCGTGCGGTCAAAGGTTGCATTGAGGGAGTGAAGACGGCCGCCACGTCCTCGGAGAACAGGAAGCGTCCCACTTCCGCCGCACGCTCACTCACCGCCGAGAGCGAGGAGGCGGGAGTCTCTCCGAACAGGTGCACGAGCACACGGGGTTCAGGTTCGGTGACAGTGTCCCAGACACCTGCGACCCGGCCATCCACCAGGATGATGGATGTAGCCCGTCCCGCCGCGTCGAACACGAGCGGGCGGTGCGCGTCATCGATGAACCGCCCTCGCCGGCGGTATCCCATGAGCAGCGGGTCGAGGCATGGAAGGAACGATATAGACGGACTCGGCGGCGCCCCTACGGACGCGAGCTCATCGACATCGGCCGCGTGCATGAGGAACTCGCCTTCGATACCTGCCAGAGTCACCCCCATGATCTCGTCCCCGAGCGTGTCGAGTGCCCTGCGGGTCCTCTTGCGGCCCAGACCGGTCCACCAGGCGGTGTCGTCGAACAGTACGGGTCCGAATGCCCGGATGTGCGCGCGGGTAAGCGCAAGGTCTGCATCGTTCTCCCTCACGGAGTCGAGTCTCACACCGGGCAACGCGTCCGAGAACGGGATGTAGGTCGTCCGCCGGTCACGCCAATCCCTTACGGGCCGATCTCGAAGCAGCGTACCCTCGGCACACATGAGGTTGATCGCAGCAGCGACGTCGATATCAAGCTCGATCCGTTCACGGATCTCGGCGGTCGTCAGCGGGCCGTCGGCGAGCGCTGTCAGGATCGCGTTGCGCGCCTCGTCGAGCACGTGTCCGGACACGCCACGGAACGAGGCGTAGGTCCGTGCATAGTTCACAACCGGCCGGTTGGTGGCGGCGAACACCACGGGCAGCAGGTCGGTGCGCACGGCGTATACCATGCCGCGCATGCAGCGGATCCTCGAGAGCGATCGCCGCTCGTAGAGTGCGGAGTCGAGCCGCTCGGGAGTCAGATCCGGAAGCCTGGCGGCGAGGGCCAGGTAGGGGGTGGTGGGCGTGATGAACTGCGCTCCGATAATGTCGCCGACCACGGTCTCGATGCTGGCAGGCTCCCATCTCGTGCCGAGGTGGTGCCGAAAGAGGAC
>SKKZ01000069.1 GCA_007123455.1 Coriobacteriia bacterium
CGCGACCGTACGGCGGACCATGAAGGCGCTGCAGGGTCTTCCCGACAACGTGAACCGTGCGCTCAAGCGCGTGGCCGATGGCGACTTGCGGATGACGGTCCGCCCGGGCGGCTTCGACCCGCTCATGTCCCGGGTCGAGCAGGCTATCGACCGACTGGCCTTCGCACTCGTGGTCTCGGCGTTCGTACTCGGCTTTTCGTGGTTACTCGCTCCCACCGAGCTCGCATGGTGGCTCGAGGCCATCGCCGCGTTCGCACTTGTCTGCGCCGCGGGCGTGGGGGTCTGGTTCTTCCTCTCGATCGTGTTCCGCCGCTGGAGACAGCGCCGTCACGACCAGTAGACGGAGAAAAGCAAGCGGCCCTCCCCCCTTGGAGAAGAGCCGCTGTCTATACATGGTGTCCGAGGCGAGAGTTGAACTCGCACGTCCCTAAGGACACTAGGCCCTCAACCTAGCGCGTCTGCCATTCCGCCACTCGGACATCTCCGCACCCGTGGGCGCGACGGACGACAGTATAGCGCACTCGTTTCGGGCGCGCTACACAGGTTCGGCGGCATCATCCCTTTGCGTGTCCGGGGAGATCTCGACCCCCTCGGACACCCACTCGAGCAGGTCCATCGCGTCGGACTCGGCGAGATGGCGAACGCGGAAGGTCGCGTTCGCGGGACTTGCGGCGACGCGAACCGAGAGCGTCGCGAGGCCTGCAATCTTCTGGAGCGGATGCTGACTCACCCCGAGCGATTGCACCCGACGGCGTCTGACGAGCGCGGTGCTCCGTGCGACCGTTCGCCACCGCAGCACGAGTACATCGCCTCCGACCCCCCACCGCGCATCACGGAAAGCCCACACGCCCCAACCCGCCGCCACGAGCGGAAGCACGAGCGCAACCCAGCCGAACGGAACAAGAAACGATACCGGCACCGCAAAGATCAGTGGCAGCACCACAGCACGGACGACGTAGCGCCGCAACGAGCGTGCGGGCAGCGAATGCAGCTCCGGCTGCGCGTGACCGGGCAGCATCGCATCGCAGAAGCGCCGGGCCTCCACCGACGTGAGCAGCGGGTGGAGGACTGTCGGGCCGAGATCTCCACCCGATCCGATACCTGCGGCGTCGACCCCGACGGTCACACGACCGATCATCTGCCGTAGTAGACCCTCAGTGAGCCGAACCGCCTGGACCCGGTCGAGCGGCACGTTGCGGGTGTTGCGCTGAAGCAGGCCTCTCTCGACCCTCACCTCTCCGTCGGCGCGGGCGGTGACGAACTCCCAGTACTGCAGCGCGGTCGCAACGGCACCGACCAGCCATGAGGCTACGAGCAACAGGGAGAACGCCGCGACCGAGACGAGAACGAGCTGGATGCCACCGAGAGACTCCAGATATGCTCCGAGCGCACCGTCGGCCGCTTGCGGCAGGAAGGCCGCGAAGAGCGGTCCGATGAAGGCAAGCATGAGAAGACCCGCACTCGAGGTCGCCGCAACGATTGCGAGGTCGCTTCCGGAAAGGCGCCAGACCGGGCCTCTCGTCTCCGGCATACCTTCGAGAACTCCTTCGTCCTCCCGGCGTTCGGCTCGCCCGTGCGAAGATCTGAGCGTGATGGCCAGCTCACGTGCATCATCCTCGGTAAGCGCAGGGATCGAGACCTCGGGCTCCTGACCCCTGCCGGCCGTGTGTATGTCGAGTGTCACCAGTCCGAGGATCCGGAAGAGCAGATTGGCCTTGGTGTCGACCGACTGGATGCGTTCGGACGACAGACGGGTGGTCTTGCGCACGAGTAAGCCCTGCTCGACGCGGATCGATCCACCCTCGATGTGGAAGGTGAAACGATACCAGTGGATACCCGCCAGGACTACAGCGAGTACCGCAGCGAGCAGGAAGCCGAACCAGACCAGCAGACCGCCCAGTGCCACCCGCGCATCCTGAAGGACGGACGTGAGTACGACCGCACCGCCGATGACCGGAGCCGCAAGGGCGCTCAGGTACCGCAGGGCATAGACGATGACTCCGGCCGGATGTGCGCGGCGTGGCTCAGACCACATCGTCGGTCACCCGGGCGAGCGCCGCGATGCGGTCGCGCAACCGGTCGGCGACCGCATCGGAGAGTGCGGGTATCTCGTGCTCACCGCCGGCGGTGGCAACAGTCACGGTGGAAAGCCCGAACGCACGCAGCAACGGTCCGGCTTTGGTATCGACATGCTGAACGCGAGTCATCGGAATGAGGACACGTTTACGAATGATCAGTCCGTGGCGGAGATACACCTCGTCCTCGCTCACCTCGTAGCGCCATCGTATCCACCGCACCTTGGGCACGACGAACACTATCAGCACGACAAGGAACAGAGCGAACAGCACGGAACCGGTTGCGATCGCACGGGGAATGAGATCCGTGGCCGCCAGACCGATGGCGATACCTGCGGCGACGGCAATCAGAAGGGAACCTGCCGCCCCTGCGATACGCCACACGGTGACCGCGCGACGGTCGATGCGCTCCGAAGGATCGGGCCTCATGACCCTGCTCCCCCTGAAGCGCTCCCGGCACCCACACCGTCAGCCGCCTTACCGCCTTCCAGATCTATCGGGTACGCCTTGGCGAAGTGGCATGCAGCCCGGTGGCCTTTGCCGACCTCTCCCAGCGGCGGCTCCTCCTCCGAGCATATCGGGAACTGCGCGATGGGGCAGCGGGTATGGAAGCGACATCCGCTCGGCGGGTCGATCGGACTCGGAACGTCGCCCGTAAGGATGATCCTCTCGCGTGTGCGCTGCTTGACGGGATCGGGAACCGGGACCGCCGAGAGGAGCGATTGTGTATAGGGATGGTGTGGCTCGTCGTACAGGCTCCTCCAATCAGCCAACTCGACGATCTTGCCCAGATACATAACGGCGACCCGGTCGGAGATATGCCGCACCACGGAGAGATCGTGAGCGATGAACAGGTACGTCAGACCGAATCTGTCCTGGAGATCATCGAGAAGGTTCACCACCTGCGCCTGGATGGAGACATCGAGGGCGGACACGGGCTCGTCGCAGACAATGAGCTTGGGCTGAAGGGCGAGCGCACGGGCGATGCCGATACGTTGCCTCTGGCCCCCGGAGAACTCGTGCGGATACCGGTTGATGTGCTCGGGATTGAGTCCGACCACCTCGAGCAGCTCCTTCACCCGGCTGCGCCGTTCCTGTCGATCACCGATACCGTGCACCACGAGAGGCTCCCAGACGATCTCACCTATGGTCATCCGGGGGTTCAGCGAGGCATACGGGTCCTGGAATATGATCTGGACCTCGCGACGAAACGCCTTGAGCGCAGCACGCTTCATCGAGCCGACGTCCTGCCCGTCGAAGGTGATCGTGCCCGAGGTGGGCTCGAGCAGACGCATGACGCACCGACCCGTCGTCGACTTGCCACATCCCGACTCCCCCACCAGACCGAGCGTCTCTCCGGCGCTGACGGTAAAGGACACGTCATCGACGGCATGGACCTTGCGGCCTATGCGGCTGCTGAGAACTCCCTGCTCAACGGGGAAGAATTTGACGAGGTTGTCCACCCTGAGCAATTCCGTCACGTCATGCACCTTCCCTTTGGGCGGGGGCTTCGGACGGACGCTCATCGGGAGCCAGTGGGCATGTGGTCAGGTGACCGCCGCCTACGTCGTGCAATCCGGGCACCTCCTCACGGCAAAGGCCGCGAGCATGTGGACACCGCGGGTGAAAGGCGCATCCGGGCGGCACGTTGATGAGACTCGGAGGTTGTCCTGTGATCGGAAGGAGTGTGCCCTTCTCATCTACGTCGTGCCGGGGAAGACTCGCGAGCAAACCCCAGGTGTACGGATGCCTCGGCTCGTAGAAGACACGGTCAGAAGTCCCGTACTCAACCTGCTTGCCCGCGTACATGACCATCACGTCATCAGCCATGTCGGCCACGACACCGAGATCATGGGTGATCATGATGATGGCGGCACCCGTGCGCTCCTGCATCTCCATCATGAGTTCGAGTATCTGTGCCTGGATGGTCACGTCGAGAGCGGTCGTCGGCTCGTCGGCGATGAGAATGTCCGGGTCGCATGCCAGCGCCATGGCGATCATCGCTCGTTGCCGCATGCCGCCGGAGAACTGATGGGGATAGTCTTTCGCACGATCGCGCGGATGCGGGATGCCGACCATTTCAAGGAGCTCGACCGCCCGCTCGAACGCCTGCTTACGGGTCATGCCCTTGTGCAGAATCAGGGATTCCCCGATCTGGCGCCCGACCCGGAACACCGGGTTGAGTGAGGTCATGGGGTCCTGGAATATCATCGCGATACGGTCTCCGCGCACGCTGCGGACCTGCGAATCACTCATCTTGCGGATGTCATCGCCTTTGAAAAGGATCTCACCCGATACGATCCGACCCTGCGGCTCTTGAATGAGTCGCATGATGGATAGCGCCGTCACCGACTTACCCGAGCCTGACTCCCCCACCACCGCAAGCGTCTTGCCAGGCTCAAGTACGAAGGAGACGCCGTCGACCGCTTTCACGACACCGTCGCGTGTCATGAAATGTGTTGCGAGATCCTTGACCTCGAGGAGTGCCGACATAAGGTCAGTCCTTCATCTTGACGTCGAGGGCATCGCGCATCCCATCGCCCATGAGCACGAACGCGAGTACGGTCGTCAGGATCGCGAACCCGGGCCAGATAGTGAGCCAGGGTGCTGCGAACATGAGCGACTTGGCGTCCGAGAGCATGAGTCCCCACGAGGGAGTCGGCGGCTGAACGCCCATACCGAGGAAGGAAAGGGCTGCCTCGGTGATGATCGCACCGCCGATGCTCATCGTCCCGTACACGATGATCGGTGCGATGGCGTTGGGCATGATGTGTCGGAACATGATGCGCAGGTCAGAGGCGCCCATCGCCCGGGCGGCATCGACATACTCGTTCTCCTTGACCGAGAAGATCGAGCTGCGAAAGACACGGGCTATGCTCGGCCAGCCGAGAATGCCGATGGCGATGAACACGTTGCGGTAACTGGGCCCGAGCACCGCGATGAGCGCGATTGCGAACAGGATGTAAGGAAACGCGAAGAAGACGTCCGCCGCCCGCATCACCAGTCCATCGACGAAACCGCTGTAGTACCCGGACAACGCACCGAGCAGCAGACCGATGACGAGTGATATCGAAACGGCCAGCAGTCCGACCGTCAGCGACACGCGAGCTCCGTACACGACGCGCGAGAAGACATCTCGGCCAAGCTTGTCGGTGCCGAACGGATGCTCGAGCGAGGGCGGCTGCAGGTTCGCACCGGGCGTCGTGTCGATAGCAAGCGGGTCTCCGAAGTTGGGAGGCACCCACAAGTCGGCAGAGAGCGTCATGACGACGATCAGGCAGATCCAGATGAGTCCTGCGACCGCGAGTTTGTTCTTACGCAGGCGGCGCCATGCATCGCCCCAAAGTGTGCGGCTCGTCGTTGTGTCGTGCAAGCCTCCCGGAAGTGTGGGTAGCGTTCTCCCCTCGTGCTTGACTTCGTGCCCGTCGGCATCGGTCGGGCTGGTCGAGTCGTGCGACCTGTCGTCATACTTGTCGGTCATTCGCCAGCACCTCCGTACCTGATGCGGGGATCGAGAAGTGCGTAGCTGAGATCGACGAGAAGGTTGATGATCATCACGAGGAACACGATGATCACGACCCCTCCCATGACGATCGGCCAATCGCGCTGTCCGACCGCCAGGAAGATCTCACGGCCCACACCGGGCCAGCTGAATACCGTCTCGGTCAGGATCGCGCCACCCATCATGACGCCGAAATCGATACCGACGAATGTCACCACCGGAATCAGCGCGTTCTTGAGTGCATGGCGGAAGGTCACCGCGCGCCGGGTGAGACCCTTTGCCTCGGCCGTGCGTATGTAGTCCTGGCCCATCGATTCGAGCATCTGGCTGCGCATGATGCGCGCCACATATGCGGTCGAGACCGACGCCAGGGTGATAGCCGGAAGGATGAGGTGGACCCAGTCGGGGAATTCACCTGACGACATACCGGATATCGGCAGGTAGAAGGCTCCTCCTGTCCACTCCTTGAGCCTGATGCCGAAGAATATCTGGAAGAGCATGCCCAGCCAGAAGACCGGCACCGACACGAGTATGGACGTGGACAACGTCACGAGCACGTCGAGGAACGAGTATTGTCGGACAGCCGAGATGATGCCTGCGGTCAATCCGATGATGACTTCGACGATGATGCCCGCGAGTGCAAGCCGCAGCGTGTTGGGGAACTTCTCGGCGAATATGTCGACCACGGGGCGGCCCCGCTGATACGACTCGCCAAGGTCGCCTCGCATCAGGTTCTGCAGGTAGATGATGTATTGGCGGTGGAGCGGCTGGTCGAGCGCATGCTTCTCGATGACCTGCAGACGCAGCGCCTCCGTTATGGCCCGCTCGCCGGTGATCATCCGAACGGGGTCACCCGGCAGTACACCAGGTGCCCTCAGGATGAAGAGGATCAGGGTCACTCCGATGAACACGGGAATCATCTGGAAGATGCGGCGGACAACGTACTTGAGCATGGGTATCCGTCACGCCCTCGGGTCAGGGAACACTGGTTCCAGACAAGCGGTGCCGGGGCGCCCGCCAGGGCGCCCCGGCACTCGACTTATCGCCGTAAGGGTCGAATCACCCTTACTGGTCCAGCCAGACGTTCACGAAATCGAACAGTCCGTTGGCGCTGTAGACGCCATCCATGACCCTGTCTGATGCGACATGGTTATGGTTGTAGAACATCAGCGGTATGACCGGTGCGTCTTCGCCGATCATCTGCTCTACCTCACGGTACTTCTCGACGCGCTCATCGTCGTCGACGGTGACGCGGGCATCTTCGAGCATCTCGTCTACCTCGGTGTTGCTGTAGAAGGCGAAGTTGTCACTGCTGCCCGTCTTCCAGAGCGGATAGAGGAAGTTGTCCATGATCGGGTAGTCGGCGATCCAGCCGAGGCGACCCATCTGGTAAGTGCCCTCGAGAAGCATATCGAGATACTGGGCCCACTCCATGCCGGACAGCTCGGACTCGATCCCGATCGCGGCCAAGTCGCCCTGGATAAGCTGCATGATGTCCTCGTGGCCCGCACCCGTATTGAACTCGAGCAGGATGGTGGGCAGACCCTCCCCGTCGGGGTAGCCGGCTTCAGCCAGAAGGTCCCTGGCCTCATCGACGTCATAGCGCGAGTAGGCCCACGCGTTGTCCTGGAAGCCGAACACGCCATCAGGCACGATGCCGGTGGCGGGAGAGCGAGTGCCCTCGAAGAGAACATCGCAGATGGCCTGGCGGTCAATGGCGAGCGACAGCGCACGCCGCACCATCGGATCGCTCAGGACCTCGTCGTTGTTGTTCATGAGGATGTAGTACGTGGCAAGCTCGCCACCGAGCAGTACCTGCTCGCCCGGGTTCGCGGTGTAGCCGTCGGGGCTCTCGCCGTACTCATCGATGGTCAACTCGATCTGACCGGCCGGGATCTGCGTGAAGTCCACGGTCCCTGCCTGGAACTCGAGGAATGCGGTGTCCTGGTCGGCGAGGATCCTGTACTCGATCCCGTCGATCCAGGGAGCACTGCCGTAGTAGTCGTCGAACTTCTCGACCCTGATGTACTGGTCATGGGCCCACGGCTCACTCATCTTGAACGGGCCGTTGCCGATCGGCATCTCACCGAAGTCGCCTGCTTCAACTTCCTCAGCGGGGACCGGGGCAAGAGCGGGGTGCCCGACAACGTACTGGAAGTCACCGAAACCGTAGCTGAGGGTGACCTCGAGTGTGTAATCATCGAGTGCGACTACGCCCTCAAGCTCGGTAGCAGTGCCATCCTGCATCTCGTCGTAACCCAAAACCGCCGAAAGGTGGTACGGAATCGCGGACTCGTTCTCCGGATTGGCGATACGCTCCCACGCATACTTGAAGTCCTCGGCGACGACCTCACGTCCGTTGTGGAACAGCGCACCTTCGACGAGGTTGAACGTCCACACTGTGGCGTCCTCGTTCGACTCCCAGGTCTCGGCAGCAGCCGGCGTGATCTCGCCCGTGATCGGGTCGAAAGTCACGAGACTGTCGAAGAGCGCCTGGCCGACCTGGGTGCCCTCGGATTCCTGCAGGTTGAGCGGATCGATGTAGGCAGGCTCGGAGATGTAGTAGTTGAACGTCCCACCCTCAAAGGGACCCTCAGCCACTGGCTCCTCGGTGTCCGGTGGCTCCTCCTCGGGCGCGCATCCGGCCAAACCGAGCACCGAGAACGCGAGTCCGAGCACGAGAAGAAGCGCGATAGAGGTACGCATTCTCCCTGACAATGTAGTGCCTCCTTTCGGACGACGAACAATCGGAACAGCCACCCCGTCTGCGCGCGCGAAGGTGGTCCCCCTCGTGCGCCACAGCACATCTGCGGCTGTACACTCCGCATATGCCACACACGGCATCGACCCAAGTGTCCACTTCTTCTGCCCTGTTGGCAAGCGTGACGGGCAGGTCAGACGTGGGCCCGGCGCAAAGAAAAAGCGGACCCTTGAGTAAGGTCCGCCGGATGATGCGCCCAGATGTGATTCCCTTTGGAAACTAACCGCCTGGTGAGTACGTCACCATCAGAAGCAGCGTTGTGACAGTGAAGGTCAGGGCCGCAACGATGGTGAAACGGTCGAGGTTCTTCTCGATGATGCCGGTGCCGGTCGATGTCGGCGACATCATCCCGGAGAACATCGACGACACACCTGTCCCCTTGCCAGAATGCAGCAAGATGAGCACGACAAGCCCGACGGAAGCGAGCACATGGATGACGAGCAGGAAGCCTACGAACACGTTCACGCGTGATTCTCCTTACTTGATCCCGCAGCCCCTCCGGCCACGCGGCCATTCAGTATACCAGGAGGCTGCGCCCCGTCCACTCCTCCGGCGTTTCGATGTCGAGCAGCCCGAGTAGTGTCGGCGCGACGTCGGCCAGAATCCCGCCGTCGAGCAGGTCCCGTACGCGATCATCCACGACGAGAAGAGGGACGTCAGCCGGCGTGTGGGCGGTGAACGGGCGTCTCCCGTCGCTCTCGAGCATCTGCTCGGCATTGCCGTGATCGGCGGTCAACACCGTCGTGCCTCCCTGCAAACGTATCGCCTCCACGACACGTCCCACTGACGTGTCCACCGCTTCGACGGCAGCGACCGCCGCATCGAACACACCCGTGTGGCCGACCATGTCGCAGTTCGCATAGTTCACGATGTAGACATCGCTGCGATCGTTATCGATGGCCCGCACGAGTTCATCGGTGACCCCATATGCGCTCATCTCGGGCTGCAGGTCGTACGTGGCGACTTTCGGGCTCGGGACGAGCACGCGGTCCTCCCCCTCCTTGGGTGTTTCGACACCGCCGTTGAGAAAGAACGTCACGTGCGCGTACTTCTCCGTCTCGGCGATGTGGAGTTGACGCAGCCCTGCACTCGCAAGGACATCCGCCAGCACACATGAGGGAAGGTCCTTGCTGAAGGCCACGGGCGCGGGAATCGAGGGATCGTACTCGGTAAGACAGACGAAGTGGACTTCCGGCACCTCAGGTCGCTCGAAGCCGGTGAATCCGGGATCGACGAATGCGCGTGTGATCTCACGAGCACGATCGGGACGGAAGTTGAAGAAGATCACCGAGTCCCCGTCGTGCACCGTCGCAATCGGGACTCCGTCACGCTCGATCACCGTGGGTGCGACGAACTCGTCGGTCACGTCGTCCTCGTACGACGCCGAGACTGCAGCGTGGGCACCCTGCGCATCCACGCCCTCACCGAGCACGAGGGCACGCCAGGCTCTTTCGACGCGCTCCCACCGATTGTCCCGGTCCATGGCGTAGTAGCGACCCATCACGGTGGCGATGGAACCGACGCCTTCGGCTTCCAGGAACTCCTCGAGTTCGTCGATGAAACCGAGACCCGAATCGGGTGGCACATCGCGCCCATCGAGGAAGCAGTGCACGTACACGCGTTTAGCTCCGCGACGTCTTGCCAGACGGACGAGGGCGTAGAGGTGTTCGAGGTGGCTGTGAACGCCCCCGTCGGAGAGAAGGCCCATGAGATGCACGGCCCTGTCATCGGCAACTGCCGAATCGACCGCTGCGTCGAGCACCTCGTTCTCGAAGAACGATCCGTCCTCTATCGCCTTGTCGATGCGGGTGAGTTCCTGATACACGACGCGCCCGGCACCGATATTCAGGTGGCCGACCTCCGAGTTGCCCATCTGGCCATCGGGCAGTCCGACTGCTTCACCGGAGGCCATCAGCCGGGTATGA
>SKKZ01000136.1 GCA_007123455.1 Coriobacteriia bacterium
TAAGCCGACCTGCAATCAATAGGGCTTGGGCCTTCGTATAGAGCATTGACGCGAATAGTGGTAATATTACCGCATACAGCGTTAGTAGGAGGTCTCGCATGACGCCAGTCCTGGAGTCCATACTCGGTAGTCGGTCGGCCGCGCAGGCGCTGCTGTTCCTTGAAGCATATGGGTCAGGTCACGCTCTTTGGATCGCGAAGACCTACGAGGTGCCGGTGAGCTCGATCCAGCGACAGCTGCGACGCCTGGAGGCGAATGGGGTGCTTCTCAGTCGCACGGTGGGCAGGACTCGTGTCTTCGAGTTCAACATGCGCAATCCCACCGTCCGCAACCTTCGCGACTTCCTGGCTGCGGAGCTCGAGCTGCTGCCCGAGGCGCAGACTAAGGCGTACTTCCGGCAGCGACAGCGGCCACGTCGTACGGGCAAGAGGATGTGAGTGCATGAGTGCAGTAGGTAAGGGCACCTCGCTACGGGAGTTGGCCGCTCGCGTGTGTGATGCGCTCGAACGGGCCGGCATCAAGGCGCGGTGATCGCCGAGGCGATCGAGCCGCTTGGTTTTCGCCGAACTCCGGGAAGCCGACAGTTCGAGCACCCCGAGGCACCCTACTACGTCGAGTTCCCGCCAGGCCCGCTGGCTTTTGGCGAGACAGTGGTTCCCGAGAGCTCTGTTCTCACGTTGCAGACTGAGTTCGGCCCCGTGCGTATCATCACGCCGACGCAGTCTGTTATGGATCGGCTCGCGGCGTACCTGCACTGGAACGACAACCAAGCCCTCGATCAAGCCGTCATGGTCGCCAGTCGTCAGCACGTGGACTGGCCGGAGCTCTACGAGTGGGCACGGCGTGAGGGTGCCGAGGCCGTCTTGATAGACCGGCTGAAGAGCAAGGCCGGAGTCGATTGAGCCATTACCGGCATCGACATGCCGCTCAGCAGCAATCGCCTACCCGCCCGCGCTCCAGCACTCCACATCGAGTCCCGGCACTCGCTCGAACTCGCGCACGTTCGCGGTGACCATCGTCAGGCCGTGCGCGATGCAGGCTGCGGCGAGCCATAGGTCGTGCGGGTCGATGAGGGAGCCCGTGGCCGCGAGGTCGGCCCAGATGCGGGCGTGTGCGCGCGAGGTGGCGAGGTCGACCTCGAGCACGGGAAAGCGCTCGAGGATCCCTTCGACGAATGCCGAGCGCCTCGCACGCTGTGCCGGATGCTCGGCACGATGGACGCCGTGCAGGAGTTCGCTTGCCGTGATCGCCGAGAGGAAGACCTCCTCCTCGGGACGCTCGTTCACGTGCTGGGCCAGGTCGACCCGCCCGCGCTCGGCCTCGATCAGGATGCTCGCATCGATCAGGACTCCCACGGGTCGTCGACCTCTCTGCGTCCGAGCTCTTCGCGGGCAGCCTCGAGGTCAGTCGCGAGTGCAAGCGCCTCATCGGGCTGGAGGTGCGGAAGGGAGTCGAGCAGGCCGGGAAGCTCGCCGAGGAGCAGGCCGGACGGAAGCGGCTTGAGCTCTGCCACGGGCTTGTTGCCGCGAAGCAGCACGAACGACTCGCGCCGGTAGACGACGCGGTTGATGTACTCCGCGAAGTTGCGGACGAGCTCTGTGACGGTGAGTCTCACGGGCATCACGCTCCTCCTGACGGCAAGAATCATATTATCAGATTCTAGCGGCTCAGGGTGCTGTGCGACTGAAGCTCGGTCATTCACGGGACATCGTGTCCGGTCATGGCGGCGGTTCCTCTAGGACGGGGACCCTCTTCGAGAGTATGGTAGCGGCAGTCCCTTACCCGGGTCTTACGGGGAACTTGCAGCGAAGAAGGGCGGTTCTCATGATCGGCATCGACGGCTGCAAGGGCGGGTGGATCGCGGTCGCAGGCGACGACGGCCGTGCGCTCGCGTACCGCACGTGCGCGAGCCTGCAACAGCTGCTCGATGAGTCACCGGACGACGTCGTCGGCATCGACATGCCGATCGGGCTGCTCGATGCAGGCCGCCGCGGAGGCCGCACCGCCGACGCCGAGGCGCGCCGCCTGCTGCCCGGCTTCGCCGCGAGCATCTTCTCGGCGCCGGTGCGCCCCGCGCTCGACCACCCGCACGACTACCGCGCCGCGCACGCAGCCTCTGTCGCGAGTTCTTCCGACGGGGTGGGCTTGAGCAGGCAGTCGCACGCGCTCACGCGCAAGATCGCCGAGGTCGACACCCTCATGACGCCCGCGCTGCAGTCGCGCGTGCGCGAGGTGCACCCCGAGCTGTCGTTCGCCGAGATGAACGGCGGTCCGCTTTCGCACCGCAAGCGCAGCGGCGCGGGATTCTTCGAGCGGCTGCGGCTGCTCGAGGCGTGCGGGGTGTTCGTGCCGGAGCGTTCTGCTGCCGATGAAGGCCTGCGCTTCGCGGTCGACGACCTGCTCGACGCGATGGCGGCGTGGTGGACCGCCCGCAGGATCGCCGAGGGCGTGGCCGAGGCGGTGCCGGCGGAGGCGGAGTACGACTCCCGGGGACTTGCGATGCAGGTGTGGCGCTAGTTCGGTGGACGGCACGCCCCGCGCGACTTCGCATCACCGAGCGGGATCGGCCTCGAGGCCCCACAGACCACGGTTCGCCGCGCGCGCCTCGGCCTGACACTCGGTGAAGACGTCTGCGTAGCGGACGTTGGGCGGATAGGTGGA
>SKKZ01000123.1 GCA_007123455.1 Coriobacteriia bacterium
CTCGACATCCTGATTGGCCTCTGGGAGAACGAGAGCTTCTCATACGAGGGTAAGCACTACAAGATCGACAACGTCTCGATTACCCCTCGGCCCGTACAGCAGCCCAGGCCCCCAATCTACGTCGCTGCCATCAGTCCTCAAACCTTCGATTTGGTAGCGAAGTACGACCTGAACATTATGGTCACGCCAACCCTTATGTCGGTACCTGAACTCAAGGAACATGTACTCGCGGCGAAGAAGAAGTTGATTGAGCAGGGGCGCGCGCCGGAATCCCTCAACTTCCCGATGAACTGGCAGATGCACCTCGCAGACACGCCCGAGGAGGCCGTCTCTCGGCCGGCCGAGGCGCTCGACTGGTACTTCAACCTGGTCATGGACTTGGTACCGAAGGGCCCGAACGCCCCCAAGGGCTACGAGTACATGGCGAACCTCGCGCAGGCCTTCGAGGAGTCGGGCGGTGTCTCCATCTCGGATCTTCAGGCCGGAGGAATCATCCTGCTCGATGATGCAGAAGGGGTGAGTGAAGCCATCCGCGATGTGCGTGACGACATCGGTCAACAGGAGGTCTTCTGCTGGATGCGCATCGGAGGCCTGTCGGATGACAAGGTCCGGGCATCGATGAAGAAGTTCGCCGAAGAGGTCATGCCGAAGTTCCAGGGGCAGGACCCGGTCGTGCCGGATGCCTTGAAGCAAGCCGTGAGCTGAGTTCCGACGACACGACGCTGTCCCCGCCCCAGCCCCGGGGCACCCACCTGTGACAAGGAGTCTGAAAACCATGGCAACACTTGCTGTCGAGGACACTCGATCGATCTACTACGAGCACTATCGCGGTGCTGGTGCGGTCCCCGTGGTGCTCATCCACGGTTGGGGGATGAGCGCTCGCGTATGGGACTACGTGATTCCTGACCTTCTCGAGGCCGGACACGACGTTGTGGTCTTCGACGATCGGGGTTGCGGCCGCTCCGATAAGGACTTCGAAGACGTATCCGTCGACGCGATCGGTTCCGACGTGGTCGCCCTGGTCGACCACCTCGGCTTCAGCGCGGTGGTCGTCAACGGATGGTCCCATGGTGGCGGCGTCGCAACCGACGCTGGAATCAAACTAGGAGACCGGCTCGCAGGACTCGTTCTGACTGGGGGAGCGACGCCTCGCTTCACGCAGTCTCCGGACTGGCCCCACGGCAATACGACCGAGGGGCTCGAGGAACTGCTGACGGCCCTGCGCGACGACCGGATTACCTTCTTTGAAGGTCTCGTTCAGAGCGTGTGCCACGTAGACGTCGGCAAGCCGGTGCTCGATTGGATGTGGCGCATTTTTACGGAGACCGCACCGAGTGCCGATGAGTCGCTTCGCGATTTAGGCCGTATCGACCAGCGTTCTGACCTCGCGAAGCTCGAAGCCCCGACCCTCATTCTGGCGGGTCGACACGACGGATTCGTGAGCATCGAGCAGGCGCGCGAACAGGCGAATCTCTTCCCGAAAACGGAAATTGTCGAGTTCGACACCGGCCACGCTCCATTCATCGAGGCACGTCCAGCGTACCGATCGGCATTGCTCGCGTTCCTCGGCCGAATCGGATGAACCGAAGCTGCTTCGTGACGCCTTGGCGATGGAGGGCCAAATGTTGATAGTCGGAATCGGTGGCACTACCCGTCCGGCTTCTAGCAGCGAGACCGCGCTGCGAATCGCTCTGGCACCGGCGGAACTTGAGGGCGCTGAGGTGCGCTACTTCACCGCTCAGGACCTTGATCTTCCGATGTATGACCCGAGCACAGAGGTCCGGACTCCTAAGGCTCGTTCGCTGGTCGACGCCATCCGTGTGTGCGACGGCATCGTACTCTCTAGCCCCGGGTACCACGGGACGGTCTCGGGGCTGGTGAAAAACGCGCTCGACTACGTTGAGGACTTGCGCAACGAGTCCCCAAGTTATTTCGACGGACGGGCGGTCGGTTGCATCGCTGTCGGCTACGGGTGGCAGGGCGCCGTAAACACGATGCGGGATCTACGTGGGATCGTGCATGCACTCCGAGGCTGGCCGACGCCGTACGGGGCCGCGGTCAACTCAGCGCTCGGCGGATTAAGCGGCGGTGTCTGCGGCGATGCCGACCTTCGATTGGGTCTTGAACTCGTCGGTCGCCAGGTCATCGATTTCTCCCAAGGCATGAGGAAGACCTCGCTATGAGCGCATCGATGTGGTGGGGCGCGAGCGCTTGCCCCACCACATCGATAGAAGCGCACCCAAGACACTCTATCGAGAAGGTGCATTGTGAGTTCGATCGAGCGGGCACTCGCAGCGATTCGCGCGGGCGGCTTCGTCATCGTGGTCGACGATGAAAGCCGTGAGAACGAAGGGGACCTCATCACGGCGGCCGAGCATATGACCGCCGCACGAATGGCCTTCCTGTTACGGCATAGCAGCGGGATCGTCTGTGTCGCGTTACCTGAGCAGCGGTTGCGCGACCTCGACCTACCCCTCATGGTCGCCAACAACACGGACAATCACCAGACAGCCTTCACCGTTTCGGTGGATCATCAGGCCACGACGACCGGGATCTCGGCCGAGGAGTGCGCTCGGACCGTCTTGGCGCTCGCTGAGCCAGGCACCTCTCCTGGAGACCTCCGGCGTCCTGGTCACGTCTTCCCACTTCGTGCTCA
>SKKZ01000175.1 GCA_007123455.1 Coriobacteriia bacterium
AGGACTCCGGCTCTCTGTTGCCCGGCCATGGTGGCGTCCTTGACCGTATCGACAGCCTGCTTCCCGTAAGCGTTGTCGTATACTACCTGCTATTCTTCGCCGGGACCCTGACATGAGCACACCTCTCCGGATTGCCGTACTCGGTTCCACAGGGTCCATCGGCCGTCAGGCCCTCGACGTAGCCGAGCGCATGCCCGAATCGGTACGGGTGGTCGCGCTGGCTGCCGGCTCGAACCACCAACTTCTGTGCGAGCAGGCCCGGCGGCACCCTTCCGCAGCGGTTGCTCTCGGAGATATGGAGGCCGCCCGGGCTGCGAGTCGCGCGCTGACAAAGGTTGACGTGGGCGCCGGACCAGGAGCTGTCGAAGCCCTCGCCTCTCACCCCGACGTCGACCTCGTCCTCAACGCGCTCGTCGGTGCAGCTGGGCTCCGGGCGACCATCAGAACGCTCGACTCGGGCAAGAGACTGGCGCTCGCCAACAAGGAGTCACTAGTCGTCGGCGGCGAGTTGGTCACCGGACGCGTCACGCCCGACAGCATGCTGCCCGTCGACTCGGAACATTCCGCCATCTTCCAGTGCTTGCTGGGCGAGGACGAACGCGATGTGTCCAGGATCTGGCTTACCGCATCAGGGGGGCCGTTTCGCGGTCGTGACCGCACGTTTCTCAGTACCGTTGATGCTGCCGACGCGCTCGCTCACCCGACCTGGAACATGGGGCCTAAAATCACGGTGGACTCGGCGACACTCATGAACAAGGGGCTCGAGGCGATCGAGGCACACCACCTGTTCTCCGTCGGTTACGACCGCATATCGATCGTGGTGCACCCGCAATCATGCGTGCACTCGATGGTCGAGTTCAGCGACGGGTCGGTGAAGGCGCATCTTGGTGCCACAGACATGCGTATCCCGATCCAGTATGCATTCAGCCATCCCCGCCGCTGGCCTTCCCCGGTCGACCCGGTCGACTTCACGACGCTTGGCTCACTCGATTTCGAGCCGCCCGACCTCGACACCTTCCGGTGCCTTGCGCTCGCGCTGGACGCCGGACGGGAAGGGGGGACTCTTCCGGCGGTCATGAACGCCGCCAACGAGATCGCTGTCGAGGCGTTCCTTCAGGGCCGGTGCCGGCTGACCGATATCGATAGTGTCGTCGAAACGGTCATGCTCGCACACGATGCCGAACGTCTCGTATCGGTCGAGCAGGTGGAGACGGTCGACGACTGGGCGCGTCGAGCCGCCCGCCGGGCACTACGTTAATGTGCCTCTGGCGTGGTGTTTGCACCTGCTCTCACTACGTGTACACGACTTGTACGATCTGAAAGGGGACTCATGCCGGACGCCGCATCGACTATATTCTGGGGTGTCTTGACCTTCTCGATACTCGTCGTCCTCCATGAAGGCGGACACTTCCTTGCGGCACGGGCGTTCGGTGTCAAGGTCCATGAGTTCATGGTCGGACTCCCCGGACCCGCACTCCGGTTCAAGAGCCGGCGCAGCGGCACCGTATTCGGCATCACTGCCATCCCGCTCGGTGGATACGTACGCATCGCCGGGATGGAGCCCGGCCCCGAAGACGAACTCCTCGCACCGGCCTTGAAAGCCGCCACCCTCGCAGGTCGCACGGATGCAAACCGTCTTGCGGGCGATCTCGGGGTCGAGGTCGAGCGCGCTTCCTCGCTCCTGGCCACCCTTGCCGACTGGGGAGCCCTCAAAGCTGCGACCGACGACGAGATCTCATACCTCGCCGTGCTCGAAGCCGATGAGGACACTGACGCCGTCAGACTGCTCGATGAAGCTCGCTCCGTTACGTATCGTGCCCTCTCCAAGCCAAAACGCATCACGGTCCTGTCGATGGGAGTGCTCGTCAATCTGTTCACCGCGCTTCTCGTCTTCACGGTCGTGCTCGGATTCTGGGGCTACTACACTCAGTCCCTGACCCTCTACGAGGTCCAGGCCGAATCAGGTGCCGAAGAGGCGGGATTGCGGCCGGGCGACCGAATCACCTCGGTGGGCGGCACCGAGGTCGACGACTGGTTCGCGCTCACCCGCGAGGTCACAGCACTCGAACCGGGTGACACCACCGACGTCGGCTTCGTCCGCAACGGCCAGCCGCAACAGGCCTCGGTGACCGTCGGGGCTTCGGAGCAGGGCACACCCGTGCTCGGAGTTGTTTCGGATGTAGAGCATGTGACCCCGTCCTTCCCCGAGGCCGCAGTCGAGAGCGTGCGGCTGACCGGCATGGTTTTCGCGGCCATCGGCAGGTTCTTCTCACCCGACACCTTCCAGGAGTCGGTGGAGGGAGCACGCAGCATAGTCGGCATTACGGTCGAGGTCGCCGAAGCGGCACGAACCGGACCGCTCAACTACGCATGGATCGTCGCGTTGCTCTCTCTCTCGCTCGGCGTGATGAACATTCTGCCGATACCCCCGCTCGACGGCGGTAAGATTGCGGTTGAGCTCGTCGAGGCGATCGCCCGACGGCCGCTCAGCCGCCGATTCTCCCTCGGCCTGAGCCTTTCCGGTGCGTTGCTGCTCTTCTCGCTGATCGGGTATCTCATGTACGCTGACGTCGTCAGATACTTCATCCAGAACTGATCGGGGAGATCGTCCGATGGCTGACAGGCGTGACACGCGTCCGATCATGATC
>SKKZ01000242.1 GCA_007123455.1 Coriobacteriia bacterium
GAAGGGACCTCGTGCTCCCGGTGTGGCGGCTCGGCCCTGGAGCCGGAGACCGACATAGTCGACGTGTGGTGGGAGAGTGGCGTGAGCCACACGAGCGTCCTCGATGCACGTGAAGAGTTGCATCGGCCCGCGGAGCTGTATCTGGAAGGAAGCGACCAGCACCGCGGATGGTTCCAGTCCGCTCTACTGACCTCGGTAGGAGCTTACGACGCTGCACCGTTCGAACGCGTGCTGACGCATGGCTTCATCGTCGACGGCGACGGTCGCAAGATGAGCAAGTCGCTCGGCAACGTGATTAGCCCGCTGGATGTCATCGAGCGTTCCGGTGCCGACATCATCCGGCTGTGGGCGGCCGCTGCCGACTACAGCCAGGACATCTCGATCTCCGACGAGATCCTCGAGCGTACCAGCGAGGCGTACCGTCGGATGCGCAACACCTTCCGGTTCCTCATCTCGAACCTCTACGACTTCGATCCGTCCGCCGCGGTGCCGTGGGAGCAGATGCCCGAGATCGACCTGTACGCGATGGTCAACCTTGCCGACCTGGTCGAGCGAGTGACCCGCTCCTACGATGAGTGGAAGTTCCACCAGGTCTATCGCGCTGTGTTCGATTACTGCGTAGTCGATCTGTCCTCGTTCTACCTCGATGTGCTCAAGGACCGCCTGTACTCGGACGGCGCCGACTCGCTTTCGCGCAGAAGTGCCCAGACCGTGCTCTCTCACGTCCTCACCTCTCTGGTTCGGCTCGTTGCGCCGGTGCTCACGTTCACCTCGGAAGAGGTGTGGCAGTTCATGCCCGGGGCGTTGCGGGAAGGTTGCGAGAGCGTGCAGCTTGCCGGCTGGCCCGAGGTTGAGATGCCTGCCGAGGAAGCCGCCCGTTTGCGCGACTCCTATCGCGTGGTACTCGATGTGCGCGAAGTGGTCACGAAGGCGCTCGAGGACGCGCGGAGCGCGAAGGTCGTGAACAAGAGCCAGGAGGCTGCAGTCACCGTGACAGCACCCGCGGCGGTACTAGAGGGACTAGAAGAGCGGGGCCTCACCGAGGTTGCGGAGATGTTCATCGTATCGTCGGTCTCGCTTGTCGAAGGAGAGGACCTCGCCGTGCGCGTCGAACCGGCATCCGGCGAGAAGTGCCCGCGGTGCTGGAACCATCGCGAGATAGGTGTCGATGCATCCTGGCCGGAGCTCTGCGGAAGGTGCGCAGAGGTACTCGGCTCACACTAGGATCGCAGCCTGAGACACCCAGGAGCTCCACACGTGACTCGTGCGGAGCTCCTGGTGGTATACTATAAGTTAGACGAGTGAGCGCCCGGCTTTCCGGGCGCTTTGCGATACCTGCCACTGCGAGGTGAGACTGCGATGGACCATGAGACCGAGAAGATGCTGCGCACCTTCCTCGAGTCCGAGCGAGCGCGTCTCGATGCTGAGGTCGAACAGATCGAGATCGAGGGTCACGAGGCCCTCTCCGAGGCGAGCGGTGAGAACAACTACCGTGACCACATGGCGGACCAGGGCAGCGCGACATTCAGTCGTGAACTCGATATGACCCTTGAGGAGAATGTACGGGAAGCGTTGGTCGCGGTCCGCAATGCACTGGAGCGTATGGATGCGGGCTCCTACGACGTGTGTGAACGATGTGGAGGCCCGATCGGTGAAGAGCGCTTGAAGGCGATGCCCACTGCGACGATGTGTATCACGTGCAAGGCAGCCGAGGAATCACGATAGAGGCGCGGCGTCCTGGCGCCCTGCTCCTCGTCACGCTCGCAGCGGTCCTCGTTGTCGACCAGGTAGTCAAGATCGTCATTCGAGAGTGGCTACATCCGTCCCAGTCGTTCCCGGTCGTCGAGGGCTTCTTCCACCTCACACACGTCCGCAACACGGGCGCCGCGTTTGGACTCATGCCTGGTCAGACGACGCTCTTCGTCGTCACCTCCCTTCTCGTACTGGCTGCGATAGCGCTTTACTGGTGGCGAGTGCGACCCACGAGCATGGTGCTCTCGCTCTCGCTCGCGCTCGTCTCGGCGGGGGCCATCGGCAATCTGATCGATCGTGTGCTCTTCGGCCGGGTGACCGACTTCTTCGATTTCCGGGTGTTTCCCGTCTTCAACGTTGCTGACGTTGCGATAGTGACCGGCGCTATCGGACTTTTCGCCTGGGCGCTGCTCGCTCCGGTGGACCAGCACGAGGAGACGCCTATACCTGCTTCTTCCGTGACACCGGCGGCCGACGGCGCCGGGAACACGGATGCGGGGCAGCAGCGACAGGATGTCTCCAGATGAGCGGCGCCCGGCACTTCGAGTTCACGATACGTGGCGAAGATGCAGGTCAACGCCTTGATACACTGCTCGGTCAGGCGGACGACATCGTGTCCCGGACCGCAGCCGCGCGGCTCATAGATGCCGGACTCGTCAGAGTGAATGGTGAGCCGGTAACCAAGAGGCATGTAGTGCGGGCCGGCGAGCATGTCTCGGTGGAGATGCCTCCCCCCGAGGGGATCGATCTGGAACCCGAAGACATCCCGCTCGATATCCGCTACGAGGATGACGACATGATCGTGCTCTCGAAACAGGCGGATCTCGTCGTCCACCCCGCGCAGGGGAACTGGAGCGGCACACTGGTGCACGCGC
>SKKZ01000141.1 GCA_007123455.1 Coriobacteriia bacterium
ACGTCGTGTGGCTCTCCAGGCGCCCGGGGCGTGTGCGCAGGCTCGGGTTCGATCCGGACACCGTCGCCGAGACGCACTTCGATCACCGCAACCCCGATGGGTCCTGGACGACAGAGGTGGCAGCCGCCGACGCGGTCGTGAACCTCTCCGGCCACCCTATCGCGAGCCGGTGGAACGCGCGGGTCAAGCACGCGCTGCGCGACAGCCGTGTCGGCACCAACCGAGCGCTGGTCGGCGCACTCGCCAGGGCCGCACAGGCCGAACCGGAGCGCCCGCGCATCTTCGTGAGCGCCTCGGGCATCGGCATCTACGGCGACCGGGGCGAGGAGATCCTCGACGAGAGCGCCGAGGCGGGGGCCGACATGCTGGCCGAACTCGCCACCGAGTGGGAGACGTCGGCGCGTGAGGCCGAGCATGCCGCCGGAGCCCGCGTCGTGTGCGTGCGGACCGGGATCGTGCTCGGCGAGGAGGGATTCGTCCCGCGTGTTGTGGTGCCGATGAGGCTGTTCGTAGGCGGGCCGGTCGGGAACGGGCGGCAGTGGACCACGTGGGTCCACGTGGAAGATGTCGCCGCCGTGTATCGACACGCCATCGAGACATCCTCGGTCAGCGGGCCGGTGAACGCATGTGCGCCGGAGCCGGTGCGTATGCGAGAGCTATCCGCGGCGCTCGGCCGGGTCCTGCGCCGGCCATCGTGGCTGCCGGTCCCTGCTTTCGCCCTCAGAGTCGTGCTCGGGCAGGTCGCGCCGTACATGCTCTTCAGCCAGCGTGCCGAGCCACGGGTGCTTGCCGAGAGTGAGTTTCGCTACCGTTATCCCGGGATCGACAGGGCGCTTGCCGATGCCGTGGCCCGCTGCGAACCCGCCCCGGACGGGGATATACCGTCCAGGACCGCCTAAGGAGGCACATCATGGACGCACGCCGGATCATGCGGATCGTGCTCGTATCGGTCGCGACGCTATCACTGGTCGTGGTGGCGAGTGGATGCCAGCGCGCCGCGGAGCGCGTGATCGAAGAGCGTACCGGCGTCGCGATCGACGCCGATGAAGACCGTGTCACCATCACCGGGCCTGAAGGTGAGGAAGTCGAGTTCCAGGGCGGCACGGGCTCGGTGCCTGACGGCTGGCCTGCAGACCTCCCCGTATACGAACCTGCCGAGATTCAGACATCGAGTTCGTTCTCGACCGGGGAGGGTCGTCAGATGAGCGTATCGCTCACTACCGACGATCTGTTCTCCGACGTGTTCTCGTGGCACAAGGAGAGTGCTGAGGGCACGCCGTGGGAGATCGAGAACGAGGGTACTCTGGAAATGGGTGACGTCTCGTCGGGATTTCTCACGCTGGTCCGGGGTGATGCCCAGGCGAGCATCAGCGTCAATGAGGACGAGGACGGAGAGGTGATCATCACCATGGTGGTGGTCGAGCCCTAAGAATCAGGGCCGGCTGCGCATGCGGCCGGCCCCTTGCGGAATCCCCACGCATCGATACAGAAAGATAAGTGTCCCGAGAAATCTCACCCTGCGAGACACGCTACTCCGTAGCTTCCCGTTTCACACCATTGGAGACTTCGACCGGACCGACCCTGCTCGCGCGTGGCCGACCCTTCTGAAGCTCCGCCGGCAGCTACTGGTACGCTACCTTTCGCGGTTCGCCCGGTTCAACCTCTCGGGACAATGTCGACTCTACCCGAGCCGTTACCGGCACGCAAGGGCTATTTCGCAGAATGTGAGACTTGCTGACGAACGGTCGTAATTTCCGGATTCTCGGTTGTCAACTGCCGCTTAGCGGAGCCAAACGGTCAACTCGATAGTCGTGACACGATGCCCGATGATCGACGTGCCTTCTCCACGATCCGAACAGCAGAATCAACGTGGAGTGCGCTCGAATGCGTCGAGCCGCTCACACTCGGCGACGAGGTCGCACAGGGGTTGTGCGAGCGGGTGACCCATATCCAGCGAGTAGTACCGGGCCCCGCCCCGGGCGCTCGACCTGACGAGCCCTATGCGCTCGAGCTCCTGGAGTTCGCGGTGAAGCACGCCCAGGCCCGCACGGATGTCGCGCCCCAGTTCTCTGAGGTATGGCTCGTGGCGGGGATGCTTCACGAGCCGCTCGATCAGCAGCGCTCGCGTCTTGCTGCCGATGAAGTAGTGCAGTCTGCCGGGATATGGCGGTCTGGCCATGGTGTGAGCCTCGCTTCCCTGCTCGGTGTCCGCCCGGTGCGCCGGGACCCCTAAGGTCGCCTCGCATTAATGAGAACGATCGTTCTCATTAATGCGAGGGGTGACGAAAAGGGTTGCCATCAGGTGACGAAAAGGGTTGCCATCAATGCGAGGGGTGACGACAGGGACCGGTGCCGGCACCCTACCACCGTGCGCGAAACACCATCGAACCCGCAGCGAACCGTCCGGCCGCGTTCAGTCAGCAAGCTTGCGCGCGAGCACCTCGTTCACGATCTTGGGATTGGCCTGGCCGCCCATCTCGCGCATGACCTGGCCCACGAAGAAACCGATGACCCCGGTCTTACCGCCCCGGTACTGCTCGACCTGTGCGGGGTTCGCCGCAAGTACCCGGTCAACGACCTCCTCGATCGCGCCGGTGTCCGAGACCTGCCTCATGCCCCGGAT
>SKKZ01000263.1 GCA_007123455.1 Coriobacteriia bacterium
CCCGGACTCGGGCAGTCCGGGTCACGTTTCGAATGGCTGGGGCGGTAGGATTCGAACCTACGAATGGCGGATCCAAAGTCCGCTGCCTTACCGCTTGGCTACGCCCCAGAGCACACCGAAGTGTAGGTAAGGGGTACGTCGCCGGTCAAATCGCCCACCTGGAACCGGAGCGCTACTCGGTCTCCGCCTCATGGGAAACGAACGTCGCGATGCCGCCGTCAGCCTCGAATTGTTCGAGCACGGCCTCCTGGAGACGCTCGCGTGCCGCGGCGTTGATCGGATGGCACACGTCACGAAACTCCCCATTCGGGAGCTTGCGCGAGGGCATGGCGACGAAGAGTCCCTTGTCACCGTTCACGACCCTCAGGTCGTGGATGACGAACGCATCATCGATGACGATGCTGGCGATCGCGCAGACCTTGTTCATGGACACGGGTCGTAGTGTCACCTTCGTGATGTCCATCTGTCCCCCCAGATTGCAGCTCTATTCGGTCGCCTTGTTCGCGATCGAGACCTCCCGCCCCCCGCGAGAAATCCCCTTCATTATAATGATTATTCTCTTTCCGAAACCGTGTTCCTGCCCTCGGCGCGCGCATACAGGACACGTTCGGCGACGATGACATCGACCGGCTTGTCCACATCGGCACCGATTGAGGCTTCACTCGTATAGACCGCCGCGCCCTTGCCACCGATAAGCTCACCAAGCTTCGTCTCTACCTCGGCGACGGTGAGCCTGCCGAGCACGAGGCGAACCGCGAAGCGCACGCCGATGACGCGGGCCATCGCAAGCGGGTTCTTGCGGGTCGCAAAGATGCGGCCTCCGATATCACGGTTACGCTCCATGATCAGCGGGGCCACGAACATCATGTTGCCACCGGTCACCTTGCCGTCCGCAAGCCGTACGAATGTACGCTTGCTACCGGGATACTGCTCGATCATGTCGGCCTCGCGGATGAGCGGGTAGGTCGCGTCAGCTCCCGTGGCAAGGCTCTCCTCGACGAACGTGTCCACCGCCCTCGGCGTGAGTGCAGGGATGTCTCCGGTAACGAGGAGCACGGGCCTGTCAGCCCGGAAAGCACCGGAACCGGCGAGGACATTCTCGACGAACGATCCGTTCGAGACCACGAGCTTATCCGTGCGGTCGACCCATGAGCCCAGGTTCTCGGCGGTCGGGACTACGACCGCGACCTCGTGGATCATCTCGGCGCTGTTGAGCGCGTCGACCACCCACTCCACCATGGGCTTGCCGGCGATCGGCATCAGTCCCTTAAAACGGCATGTGGGGTCGAGCACCGCTCCGTCACCACCGGCAAGTACCACCGCGTCGACCATCGCTCACGCACCTTCCGTCACGATGACGCCCGTCGTGACCGTCGTCGCAGTCGTGCCCCAAAGGCCGCTCTCACGTGCGGCCGAAACCACTGCGGCCGCGGCGGCGGCCGACGCGCAGACGGCGAACACCGCCGACCCGCTGCCCGCCATTGCAGCACCGAGAACACCCGGCGACCTCCGAACAGATGCTAGCGCGTCGCCTACCTCGGGTGCCAGACCCGTCGAAGCATCCGTCATGTTGTTGAAGAGCGCCGCGGCCACATCCGATGCGTCTCCGCTCTCGCACGCGGAGAGAATGGCGTCGAAGCCGGGGGGTGCCGGTGACGCCAGCAGGTCGAAGGCAGCGTAGGCGGCGCCGGTGGGGACCGGCACGTCAGGCCGGACGATCGCGAGATCGAGCAGGGGAGTCGGAAGAGTTTGCGCGAGCACGTCACCCCGTCCGGTAAGACGCGCCGTTCCCGGTCCGAGGAAGAACGGGACGTCGGCACCGAGGCTTGCTGCGATCTCACCGAGCACCGGGGCGAATGAAGCTCCCAGGCGCCAGCGGTGGGCAAGCCCCGCCAGCACCGCTGCCGCGTCCGTGCTCGCCCCGCCCAGCCCCGCCTGGGCGGGTATACGCTTCGCGATCGTGATCGCGACCGCAGGCTCGAGCCCCACTGCAGAGCCGAGCGCCGCAGCCGCCCGGTATCCCAGGTTCTCCTCGGCCGGAAGACCGAGGTCGGGATCGGTCTTGACCGAGAGCGCGGTTGCGGGCTCGATCACGATCTCGTCAGCAAGCGACACTGCCTGGAGCACGGTGTCGACGTCGTGATAGCCATCCGCACGACGTCTTCCCACGGCGAGGTAGAGATTTACCTTGGCGGGCGCGCGAACGACCGTGCGCTCCTCAGGTCCTGCCGACACGACCCCTCCAACACGAAGGCGCGGAGCACAGCAGGCTCCGCGCCATGCGGTCGTACATGATGCGCCGGGTAACTAGTTGAGCCACGGGAGCAGGTTCTCCCCGCTCTCACAGTGGCTGAGTTCGACCGTTCCCGTCAGTACGTCGACGTAGCTGTAGGAGACGCGCGCCGTACGGTCCCGCTTCTCCTCGACCTTCACCACGAACAGACTCGGATGTGTCTGCTCGAGGACTCCCTCACGCTCCAGTATCTTCGAGCGCCCCATGTTGGCCTTCAGGCGCATCCTGGTCCCCATGAGACCCTCAAGATCCGTGCGGATACGTCCGACGACCTCGGTCTGACGTGCTACATCCATACATCTGCCTCCTTCTTCCCAAAAAA
>SKKZ01000011.1 GCA_007123455.1 Coriobacteriia bacterium
GCCGAGAGATGCGGCTGCGTGTTCTCCCACGACGTCGAGGACCCGGTCGTAGAGTAGCGGGTGTGGCCGAGTGCGACCGAGCCGGTGAGCGAGTCGAGATCCGACTCGGCGAAGACCCTGCTCACGAGGCCGTGGTTCTTGGTGACCGTGACGGTCTCACCGTCGCCTACCGCGATGCCGGCCGACTCCTGACCGCGGTGTTGCAGCGCATGCAGCCCGAAGTACGTGAGCCGGGCGACGTCTTCGCCCGGAGCGTAGACACCGAAGACCCCGCAGGCCTCTTCGGGCCGGTCGGGGCGCATATCGAAGTCGGATTCCTCGCCGGAGTGAGGGGTGATCATATGAGGGATGTCCTGACTCGGTTTGTGGCAGCAGACGCGCGTAGGATAGCACGTTTCTGCCGCATACACGGCGGTACCGGAACGTACCCGGGAGTACGGTACGGGCCGCCCAGGAAATCCCAGTGTCTCCAGCACTAAACCCGATTCTCCTTCCTACCGATACACCGGATGTGTCCGAATTGCTTCGTAGTGGGAAGGATCGTGGTCCTCATGGTGTCCCGGTTTGCGCGACCCTCGTGGAGGCTCGCACTCTCTATCGCTCTTGCTCTCTCGCTCGCTGTCGGCCCGCTCGCTTCGGCGGGCGCTTCTGTTCCCGGTGAACCCCCGCAGGTCGAGCACGCGCTCGACCGCGTGCTTGTCGGGTTCAAGCCCGGTACGCCGGCGAAGGCGGTGGCTGCAGCGCATGCCTCTCTTGGTGCCAAGGCCCAGGCGAACATCCCGCAGATCGGCGTCGACGTCATGGGGGTGCCGAAGGGGCGCACCGTCGAGAGCCTGATCAAGGCGTACCTGAAGAACCCGAACGTCGCATTCGCCGAGCCGGACTACGTCGTGTCCGCTCTCCTCACACCAGACGACCCCTACTACCCGGACCAGTGGGGCCTGCCTGCGGTGAACGCGCCTGAAGCCTGGGAAGTGACCACGGGCAGCGAAAGCGTGGTTGTGGCGGTGCTCGATACCGGCATCGACATGAGCCACCCCGACCTCGGCGGTCGCTTCGTAGACGGGTACGACTTCGTCAATGGCGATTCCGATCCCACAGACGACCACGGCCACGGCACGCTAGTTGCCGGAATCGCTGGCGCAAACGGGAACAATGCGACCGGTGTAGCAGGCGCGGACTGGGCCGCGCGACTCATGCCGGTCAAAGTACTGAACTCAAGTGGGAGTGGTTATTGGAGTCACATCGCCGAGGGCATCGTGTTCGCTGCCGATCGCGGTGCCGATGTCATCAACATGAGTCTCGGCAGTTCCGGAGGCTCCGAGACCGTTGCCAACGCCATAGACTACGCGTACGAGATGGGTACGACGCTCGTTGCGGCGAGCGGAAACAACGGCAACGGCGCGATCAGCTTCCCTGCAGCGTATCCAAGAGTGATCGCAGTTGGCGCGCTCAGAAACGACACGGAGCTTGCGTCCTTCTCGAACTATGGCGACGGCCAGTCGCTTGTTGCACCGGGTGCAAGCATCTACTCGACTCGACTGGGCGGTACGTACCTGAGGGCCTCCGGCACGTCGATGGCCGCTCCGTTCGTATCAGGACTCGCTGCCGTGCTTCTGGGCGTAGACTCATCTCTCTCTCCCGCCCAGGTCGAGAAGATCATGCAGGACACGGCTGCCGACCTTGGTGAGCCGGGGTACGACGTCCATTACGGGTACGGACGCATCGATATGGCCGCTGCAGTGGCCGCGCTTAACCCTTCAGAGCCGGCACCCGAGCCCGAGCCAGCGCCCGAGCCCGAGCCAGCGCCCGAGCCTGAGCCGGCGCCCGAGCCCGAGCCTGAGCCGGCGCCCGAGCCCGAGCCTGAGCCGGCGCCCGAGCCCGAGCCTGAGCCGGCTCCTGAAGAGCCTGCCGACGTGACGCCACCGGCGGTGCGCATCACGAGCCCATGGGACGGCACGGTCGTCTCGGGAAACGTCTGGATCACCGCCGAAGCCTCCGATGACACCGGAGTGGTCCTGGTTGAGTTCTTCGTTGACGGCGTGCTCGTTGGAACGGCCTCCTCCGAGCCATATCGGACCCGTTGGAACAGCCGTAAGTCGAGCGGTGAGATCGAGCTAGTCGCCGTCGCATGGGACGCCGCCGGCAACTCGGCTGTCTCCGATTCCGTCACGGTCACCGTAGACAGCGGCGGTTCCGGAAGACCGCCGAAGAAGCGCTAGCGATCAGCGGAGAAAGAATCGAGGCCCCGGGGATTCCCCGGGGCCTCGTGCGTTCAGCGGACTTGCTCAGCCGCCAAACGACTTCTCTCGTCGATGGCTATTCCAGAAGGTTCGGACACTCGACCTGCATCCAGACAACAGAGTGAGCGGCCACGTAGATATCACCCTCGAAGCCGCACTCGGACCAGGTCCACGTCGTGGTAGTCCACGTGGTGGGGTCGTCCGGATCGAACCCGAAGTCCGCGCCATAGGGGAACTGGCCGGGAGCGTTCGTGTAAACGCTCGTGCGACCGCGCTTGACCATGGGCAGCACGTCGTCGCCGACCCACAGGTGTGTCTCGCCAAGGTAGTAGCCCTCGTCGAGCTCGTAGGTGACGGTCACACAGCC
>SKKZ01000014.1 GCA_007123455.1 Coriobacteriia bacterium
GAGAAGTTCGGATTGCCACTGGTCACACTCATCGACACCCCGGGGGCGTTTCCCGGCATAGAGGCCGAGGAGCGCGGACAGGCGTGGGCCATCGCCGAGTCGCTCGCACTGCTCGCAGGGCTCGGCGTGCCGGTGGTCGCGGTTGGCATCGGCGAAGGCGGATCGGGCGGGGCGCTCGCGATCGGGTTCGGCGACCGCCTACTCATGCTCGAGAACTCGTACTACTCGGTGATCAGCCCCGAAGCGTGCGCATCGATCCTGCACAAGGACGCCGGCAAGGCCTCGGAGGTCTCGGGATGCCTGGCCATGACCGCGACTGACCTGGTCGGACTCGGTATCGTCGACGAGATCATCGCGGAGCCTTCAGGTGGCGCCCACCTCAGTCCCGATGAGGTCTTCGGCGCGGTGCGCGAGCGCATCTCCGCGGCGCTCGCCGGGCTTGCGGATACGGATCCGGAGGCGTTGGTGGGCGCGCGCTATGCCCGTCTGCGGTCCATCGGAGTCATCGAAGAACCCTCGGGGTAAGAACCAATCCGAGACCGGCTTCATCATCCTGGGGGTGGTGCGCGTGACGTTCGACCACGACATCAAGCGCGTGGGTATCCTGTTCTCCGGCGGGCCTGCGCCCGCAGCTAACGCGGTCATCTCGGCAGCGGTATTGAACTTCCTGAACTCGGGCATCTCGGCCTACGGGTTCCTTGACGGGTACGAGAACCTCGAGCGGTATACGCCGGAGCGGCCACTGGTGGAAGGCGAGCACTATCTGTGCATGCGGCGCAACGACGTGTCCCAGATACGCAACCGCAAAGACATCGTCTTGCGCACGGCGCGTGCGAATCCGGGCAAGAAGATCGCCTCCTTCGACGATCTCGGGGATCCCGAGTGCAACGCCAAGCTGCGGGCGGTGTACAGTGCACTTGACTCCCTCGGCATCGACGCACTCGTCTCCCTCGGCGGCGACGACACGCTCAAGACGGCAAACTACCTCTACCGGATGCAGGAGGTCCTCCCCGACCTGCGGCGCCTGGCAGTCGTCCACCTTCCGAAGACGATCGACAACGACTACTTCGGGATCGACTGGACGTTCGGCTTCTTCTCGGCGGCCCATTTCGCGGCGACAGAGATCCGCAACCTCGGTGCCGATGCACGCTCGACACAGGTCTGGTACGTGCTGGAGATCATGGGCCGTAAGGCGGGTTGGCTTACGTATGCCTCGGGCATCGCCGGCGAGGCGACACGCATGCTCTCCGTCGAGGACTTCGATGGCGAGTTCGATGTGCGCGCCACCGCCGAAGAGATGATCGACCTCGTGCTCACACGCGAGCACGACGGGCGCCGTCACGGCATCGTCTGTGTGGCGGAGGGTCTTGCGGACCTGCTCCCCGACGAACAGCGGCCCCAGGACGTCGATGAGCACGGCAACATCATGCTCGGCTCGGCGCATGTGGGCAAGATGCTCGCCGAAGAGATGGAACGCGTCTATGCCGAGCGAACCGGCACCGACGTGAAGGTCCGCCACAAGCAGATCGGCTACGAGGCGCGATGCGCTGAGCCGAGCGCGTTCGACGTCCTGCTCGGTACGCAGCTCGGAGTCGGAGCCCACAGGGCGATCGTCGAGGAGCGCCTGACCGGCCACATGGTGAGCGTGGAAAAGCAGCTGGAGCTCAAGTACGTCCCCTTCGACGAGCTTATCGACCCTGATACCCTCAAGACGCGTGTCCGGCTGATAGAGCGGGACAGCGACCTCTACCGGCTCGCGCGCTCGCTCGAATACCAGAAGACCGAACACCCCGAACCCGAGTGCCCCTAGGGAGCTGTTGATGCACGGTTACACGGGCCGGGTCCTCTCGGTCGACCTCGGAACGCGCGCCTACCACATCGGCGAAGTGCCCGAGGCTCATGCCCGTGCGTACATCGGGGGACGTGGACTCGGCGCGCGCATGCTCTACGACCTCATGCCGCCGGGCACCGACCCGCTGTCGCCGGAGGCGCCGCTGATCTTCGCTACCGGCCCCCTTACCGGCACCAAGGCGCCCACCTCGGGACGGTTCTCACTGACCGGACGCTCGCCCCTGACCGGGACGATCCTCGATACCAACTGCGGAGGCGCGTTCGGTGCGCGGCTGAAAGGTGCGGGTTTCGACGTGCTTGTAGTCACGGGCGCGGCCGATGAGCCGCTTGTCCTGCGTATCGATGCGGACGGAGTGGCGTTCGAGCCGGCGGGAGAGCTCGCCGGTCGCGAGGTCGCCGAGACCACAGCCGCTCTCGTGGAGGGCCGAGCCGCAACGAGCGCAGCGGTCATCGGGTCGGCCGGCGAGCGGCTCGTGAAGCTCGCCACCATCATGGTCGATGCCAAGCGCGCGCTCGGCCGCGGCGGCATGGGTGCGGTCATGGGCTCCAAGCGGCTCAAGGCGATCGTCGTGACCGGCTCCGGCCGGCCCTCCGTGGCCCGCCCCGACGACCTCGAGTTCTTTCTCTACGAGGTCAACAAGACGATCTCGGCCAACCCTGTCACCAGCACGGTTCTGCCGAGGTTCGGCACGGCGATGCTCGTAGGTGTGCTCGGCAACCGCGGGTTGATGCCGGCGCTGAACTACCGGGC
>SKKZ01000089.1 GCA_007123455.1 Coriobacteriia bacterium
CTGGAGTGCGTGTGCCCGGGTGCGGACGCGGTCGTAGCCGAGTTCTCGGCCGATGGCGTCGCCGGCCGCATGTACAGCGGATACGAGCACCGCGAGGAGCAGGGTCAGATGGCCCGGGCGGTCGTGGACGCATTCTCCGCAGGGACGTGCTCGGCTGTAGAGGCCGGGACCGGTGTCGGGAAGTCACTCGCGTACCTCGTCCCCGCGGCACGGTTCGCTCTGCGCAACAACGTGGGGGTCGGCATCGCGACGAAGACCAATGCCCTCATGGACCAGCTGGTCTACGGTGAGCTGCCCGCGCTGTGCGCGGCGCTCGATGAACCGCTACGTTTCGTTGCGCTCAAGGGCTACGAACACTACATCTGCCTGCGCAAACTCGAACGCTTCGCTTCGGCTCTCGAGGACTCGGGGTCCGATGTCGCCGGAGCCGTAGCCGCTCTGCTGACGTGGGTGTCGCAGAGTGCGTGGGGCGACCTGGCCGCAGCCAACGTGCATCTGAGTCGTGAGGTGCGCACCGAGATCACCGCTTCTGTCGCCGATTGTACGCGCAAACGATGTCGCTACTATCCCTATCTTTGTTACGTGCACGGTGCCAGGCGACGTGCGGTCTCGGCGCACGTGGTCGTCACCAATCACGCGCTGCTCTTCCGTGACGTGGTCGCTGACGGGGGTATCCTGCCTCCGATACGGCACTGGATCGTCGATGAGGCGCACGCCGCCGAGAGCGAGGCTCGCAAGCAGCTCTCCATGGAATGCTCGCGACTGGAACTCTCGGTCGTGCTCGGGATGCTCGGCGGGCCACGGGGCGGGCTCATCGATACGATTCGCAGGCAGGTGACCACGTTCGCCGAGGATGAGGGCGACGAGCGTGCTCTGCTCTCAGCGCTCGCGGAGATGGAAAGGGGGGTCAGCGAAGGAGCAACCCTCGCCGCATCGCTCTTCGAGTTCGTGCGCGATATACGATCGGACGGCGAGGACGCGGGCTACGACACGAGCGAGATCCGGATCGATGCCGTAGTGCGCGAGTCGGGTGCGTGGGGAACGGTCGGGCGGGTAGGCCGCTCGCTCGCCATGCGTCTCGAGACGGTACTGGCATCCGGCCGGCGCCTCATCACCCTTCTCGAGGCTGCTGGTCAGACAGCCACCGAGCCGAGGGCGGACCTCGCCGGTGTGCTTACCCGGCTCGCCGGTCAGCAGATAGCGCTCGTGACCATACTCGACGGTGAGGCCGAAGAGTACGTCTACCATGTCACCGTCGACCGCCGACCGACCGGGCGCGCCGACCGGCTTGCCGCCTCCCGCCTCGATGTCGGGGAGGTCCTTGCCGGAGAGTTCTTCCCCCGTGTGCGCTCGGCCATATTCACCTCGGCTACGATCGCGGCGGGAGACGACTTCGCCCACTTCGCCCGCTCCGTGGGCCTGGACCGCCTCGGCGCCGGGAGGTGGAGTGCGGTGCGACTGCCCTCCTCATACGACTTCGAGCGCCAGATGGCCGCTTTCGTGCCGACCGATCTCGTCGCACCCGGTACCCGCGACTATCTCGGCCGGCTCGAGACACTGCTCTTCGAGATTCACCTGGCGATGGGCGGCTCTGTGCTCACGTTGTTCACGAATCGCCGGGACATGGACCACCTGTACCGGGTCCTCTCGCCCCGTCTGGCCGACGAGGGTCTCGGACTGCTCGTCCAGAGCCGGGGCGTTTCGGCGAAGCGCCTGCGCGATGAGTTCCTCGCGGACGAGGAAGCTTCGCTGTTTGCCACGAAGTCGTTCTGGGAGGGCTTCGATGCGCGGGGAGACACGCTGCGCTGCGTGGTCGTGCCGAAGCTCCCCTTCGGCAACGTACGCGATCCGCTCACCCGGGAGCGCGAGGAACGCTACGGCAAGGCGGCCTGGGAGCGCTTCTATCTTCCCGAGGCCGTCATCGAGCTGAAGCAGGCGGCGGGCCGCCTCATCCGGTCGTCTACCGATCGCGGCTGTCTCGTGATTGCCGACCCGCGCGTGCTCATGAGGGGCTACGGGCGCACGTTCCTTGCAGCGCTGCCCGTCGATGAGGTGGAAAGACTCGGGTCCGAGCAGGTTATCGATGAGATATCGCGCCGGTTCGGAAGTGATTCGCGCGTGTGAGATGCGGGCATCAGCGCCCGGCCGCAAGTCGCGCCACAGCCTCGCGCACCTCTGTCGGCTCCAGAACCTCGGCAGTGCCGAGGAACGCCATGACCTGACGGGAGATCCACGCGGTCCCCGCGTACGGGACCTCGACGACGGTGCCTGAACCACCCTCGGAGATCACGCGCAGCCCGGGCCACTCGCGCTCGGGTACTTGGACGTCGGGGTCGAACCGGATGAGCGCCCGCGGTAGCCCGTTCACGGCCAGCGCCGTCCCCGCGAAACTCACCGGCCTGGGCTCGAAGAGCTCACCGGTCGGCTCGGCGTGTTGGATGCGATCGACCCGAAAGGTCCGTACCGCCCCGACCAGGCGACAGTATGCCTCGACGTACCACGTGCCACGCTCGTTGAAGATTCCGAGTGGCTCGATCACCCGCTCGGTGATCAGCTCGGTGCCCGCACCCTGATGGCGGATGAGGACCGCTTCATGCCGGC
>SKKZ01000054.1 GCA_007123455.1 Coriobacteriia bacterium
CGAAACGCGTGTCACTTTCTGACGTGGGCCTGGAAGAAGAGAGCCGCACCTCCACCGGTGTGAGCGAACTGGACCGTGTTCTCGGAGGCGGCCTCGTCACCGGGTCTCTCGTGCTTCTCGGCGGTGAGCCGGGAATCGGGAAGTCGACCATCCTTCTCCAGGTTGCATCACGTGTCGCCGACTCGGGAGGGCGTGTACTCTACGCGTGCGGCGAGGAGTCCCCCGGACAGGTGGGCATACGTGCCCGGCGCACCGGCTCCGCTTCCGCCGGAGTCGAGCTGATGCCCGAGATCGACATCACCGCGCTCGAGGCCGCAGTACGGGAGCGGCCACCCGATCTGCTCGTGGTCGACTCCATCCAGACCGCTTTCGACCCCGAACTCTCGGGTGCTCCGGGCAGCGTAGGGCAGGTCCGCGCCGCCACCGCGCGGCTCATGCGCATCGCAAAAGACCTCGGCGTGACGACGGTACTCGTCGGTCACGTGACCAAGGACGGGGCGATCGCAGGTCCCCGGGTACTCGAGCACATGGTCGACACCGTGCTCTACTTCGAGGGAGACCGTGACCACGCGTTCCGTGTCGTGCGGGCGGTCAAGAACCGGTTCGGCCCCGTCTCCGAGATCGGGATCTTCGAGATGACCGAGAGTGGCCTCCTACCCGTCGGCGATCCGGCGGCCATGCTGCTCGCAGAGCGCGGTTCGGCTGTCCCCGGCTCCGTCGTGATGGCCGCCATGGAGGGCTCGCGTCCGTTGTTGGTGGAGATCCAGGCGCTCGTGACGCCGAGCTATCTGCAGGTACCGCGACGCCTGACGACCGGCGTGGAACCCGCCCGGCTTCTCCAGGTCATTGCGGTGCTCGAACGGCGCGGCGGTCTCTCGTTCTCAGGTCACGACGTCTACGTGTCCGTTGCCGGCGGTGTCCGTGTGGCCGAGCCCGGGGTCGACCTCCCTCTTGCGGTCGCTCTATCGTCGGCTCTCAAGGATCGGGCGGTACCGCTGGATGTGGTGGCATTCGGCGAGGTGGCGCTTACCGGTCTGGTGCGCCCGGTGGCGCACACGGAGTCACGGGCTCGCGAGGCGGCGCGGCAGGGGCTGACGCGGCTGGTGGCCGCGGTTCCACCGGGGGTGGGGCTGCCCGATGGAGTGCAGCGCTCGCCCGTCACGAGCGTGGCCGATCTCGTGGGGCTCATCACCTGACTCTGCAGGGCCGCCTTTATGGCATGAGAGGTCCAGGTCTGGCAGAATCCTGGGTGAGCGCGAAGATTCGCTCCGGCAGAGGGGAGGGGACGTGGGCCAGCATGAGGAGGCCCGTATGCGAGCCGAGCTCGAGAAGGTCGCTCCCGGCACCCCTTTGCGTGAAGGGCTCGACTACATCATCGCGGCGCGCACCGGCGCGCTCATCGTCATCGGCGACCAGCGCGCCGTAGAACCGCTCTGCAACGGCGGCTTCACGATAGACACCGACTTCTCCGCCCAGCGCCTCTTCGAGCTTGCGAAGATGGACGGCGCGATCATTCTCGACGAGGATTGCTCTCACATACTGCGGGCGAACGTGCATCTCGTACCCGACGCTGAGCTTCCCACCACCGAGACCGGGATGCGTCACCGGACGGCCGAGCGTGTGAGCAGGCAGACACAGGCGCTCGTCATCTCTATCTCCCAACGTCGTGAGGTAGTCAGTCTCTACCTCCACGGGACGCGTGTCATCCTCGATCAGATCGAGGTGTTGCTCGCCAAGGCCAACCAAGCGTTACAGACGCTGCAGCGATACCGCAGCCGCCTTGACCAGACCCTCGACCGTCTCACCGAGCTCGAATTCGATGATCTGGTGACTCTTGGTGACGTTGCCGAGGTGATCGCCCGTTTCGAGATGGTGAACCGGGCCGCCAGCGAGGTCTCACGCCACATTGCCGAGCTCGGTACCGAGGGCCGACTCGTCCGGATGCAGGCCGATGAGTTGGCGGCCAACGTGGATGAGGAGTACCTGCTGGTTCTGCGCGACTATGCGCTAGATAGTGGCCCTCGCAAGGTCGGCACCATCCGCAATCGGATCGCGGCGCTCACTACCGAACAGCTTCTTGAGCCTACGACTGTCGCGCACGTCCTCGGCCTGTCGGGCGCCGACTCGCAATCCGACGACGACCATGTTCGCCCGCGCGGGCTTCGCGTGCTCCGACGCATCCCGATGCTTCCCGCCTCGGTGATAGCTCGCATCGTCGAGCGCTACGGCACACTGCAGGGTGTGCTCACCGCAACCGTCGCGGACCTCGACGAGGTTGACGGTATCGGTGAGCGCCGCGCGATTGCGATCGCAGGTGGACTTAGCCGCATCAAGGAGCACGTCAGAGGCTGAGAAGCCCAGGTGACGTGGTAGAATCTTCACTACGAGTCCGTGGGATTCTGTGTATCGCTGCTCATCATCGGAGGGAGGTGGAGGCGCACCCGGGCCTCGAAGGGCCCGCTGAAGCGTCCTGCCATATGATCGTCCACTTCACCCGGTTCGTCTTCGTCACGGCCGGTGCGCTGGGCGGGTTCGCAGTCTCGGGACTTGTCGACTGGTCTGACCAGACGGGCTACCCACAATACCTCGTCATCTTCATC
>SKKZ01000092.1 GCA_007123455.1 Coriobacteriia bacterium
AGAACCAGTTGTCCTCCTTGATGAAGGTGATGTCCCGCCCGCATGAAGGGCACTCATGCTCATCGACCTGGTCCTCGGAGAAGTAGGTCTCGCACGGGACGCAGTACCAACCCTCGTAGTGGCCCTGGTACAGGTAGCCACGGTCGTAGAGCTCGGTCCAGAACGCCTGCACGCCACGCTTGTGGCGCTCCTCGGTCGTCCGGATGAAGTCGTCGTTGGTGACCGCGAGCATCTCCCACGCCTCGCTGAAGGTGGGCGCGATCGAATCGACCCATGCCTGCGGCTCCATGCCTGCCTCTTCAGCAGCGTGCGCTACCTTCTGACCGTGCTCATCGAGACCGGTGAGGAAGTGAACGTCGTCACCGGTCATGCGCCGGTAGCGGGCGAGCGCATCAGCGGCGACGGTCGTATATGCCGTCCCGAGATGAGGAACCGAGTTCACGTAGTAGATGGGAGTGGTGAGGTAGAACGAGGAGTCGTTCATATGTTTAGAACTCCAATTGTTGGGTAATATTGGAAGGCAGGGTCGCTTCATGGTGACACGACCTTGATTCTAACCAAATCGGCCACCCTGTGAGCGAAAGGCGCGAATCGCGGGAGGCGGGGGGACGCCATGAACGACACAGGTATCGTCAGAAGGGTCGACGATCTGGGACGGATCGTGATCCCTATGGAGCTGCGACGGACGCTCGGTATCCACGTCAAAGACCCGATGGCGATCATGGTAGAGGGAGACCGTATCATCCTGCAGAAGCACAAGGACATCTGCGCCATCTGTGGCAACCCGGAGGACATCAGCCAGGTCAAGGGCCGACCGATCTGCGGCGAGTGCATACTCACCATCAAGCAGAAGTAGCGGGACTACCCCCGCGATCATCCGGTTCGTGCGCGATGCGATAGACATCGTTGCGGGCGACCCCCTGTTCCCCGGCCACCTGTCTGACCGCCGCGGAACGCGACACCCCGGCGCTCTCCAGCACGGACAGCCGCTCCCGTATCGCCGCGGGGTCGGCGATCGCCCGCGCCGAGCCCCGGTCCGGTGGACCGACGAGTAAGACGACCTCGCCCTTGAGCGTGCGCCCTTCCACTCCCGCGACGAGCGAGTCGATAGGCCCGCGCAGCACCTCTTCGTGGATCTTGGTGAGTTCGCGCGCCATGGCGGCCCGGCGCCCGGGGAGCGCTTCGGCCAGTGAAGCGAGGGTCGCGGGCGTCCTGCGGGGGGACTCGTAGAAGATGAGCGTGGCATCGAGGGAGGCAAGGGATTCCAGACGCGTCCTGCGCTCTCCTGCCTTGCGTGGCAGAAACCCTCCGAAATAGAAGGCGTGTGTGGGAAGCCCGCTCGCGACAAGCGCGGTCACGATGGCCGAGGGGCCCGGCAGGACTTCGACGGCGATACCGGCCTCGAGGCATGCGTCGACCAGATGTGCCCCGGGGTCGGAGATGCCCGGCGTGCCCGCATCCGAGACGAGTGCGACGTGCACCCCGTCCGACATGCGCGCAACGAGCGCCGGCGTGCGCCGCTCGAGATTATGGGCATGATACGCCTCGAGCGGCGTCTCGATCCCGTAGCGGGCGAGTAGCCTGCGTGTGATGCGGGTATCCTCGGCAGCTATGAGGTCGGCGTCGCGAAGCGTGTCGACGACACGCAGCGTCACGTCTCCCAGGTTGCCGATCGGCGTGGCGCAGACCGAGAGGCGTCCGGCGCACACGGCGCTACTCCTCCTCCTGCGGCGGCTCCTCTTGTCGCGGCCGGGGCGGGGCTATCGGCGGGGCGGGTCCCCGGGGAGCTTCGGGCGGCGGTGCGGGAGCCGCCGGAGGCGACGGTGCGTCGGGCGCTTTCGGCGTGTCGGGTGCCTTCGGGGCCCCGGGCGCTGCCGGGGCTTCAGGCGGTGCGGGAGCCGCAGGCTGGCCCGGAGCGAGCGGTGGGCTGTAGCCGGAGTCCGCCGGAGTCTCGACGACCTCGCGGCCGGTGAGCCTGCGGAAGAAGACCGTCCACACGGCGGACGTGAAGGCACCGTAGATGGCGCTCGGCAACAGCAGGAAGAGGAGGAGCGTCACGCCGATAAGTGCTGCGGCGATGAACGCCTCGGCGAATACCGCTGCCATGATCCCGAACGCGAACACGGCGGCGAGGATGCCCACGACGATGCCGAACGCGATGCCGACGGCCACCATGAGCAGCCACATGATGAAGACGTCCTTGAACCGGCTGCGTATGTCTGTCCACGCCTCTCCGATCGACCGGAACACGCCACTCCCGTCGAGTACCGCATGGCGTACGGCAAGCGTGTCGAGCAACCCGATGAGGATTCCCAAGAGCAGGAGCGCGAAGCCGCCGAACGCCAGTCCGCCACACAGGCCGACGAACGCCTGGGGACCGGGCTGATCGCCTCCGAGCAACGGAGCGACAAGAGGTGCGAAGGTGGCGACCAGGACAAGCATCACGAGGATGAAGAAGGGCACGTAGAGCACGAACGCGATCCCGAAGACCTTGAGCCAGTTGCGAAAGCCCGCGGCCCACCCGTCCATGCCGCGCACCGGACGCTCGTCCTCGGCCTCGTTGACTAGGAAGACGAGTCCTCCTTTGGCGGCGACAC
>SKKZ01000246.1 GCA_007123455.1 Coriobacteriia bacterium
TCCTCGATCGCCGTAGGGAACGCGCTCGAGCTGCCGCCAGGTCCCGCTACTGAACCATGTTGGACTACAACTCAGTCGCATTCTGACCCCCAATTCCAATCCGTCTAACCCATGATTCTGCAGTCTGCGTAAGACGCATCACTCAGGATACCCCACGGTAGCGCCACCCAGCTCACTTGCTGAGTTCTCGCTCCCCCCTTCGGGTCACCTACCCGAACCTCAGCCGCCTTGCCCAACCCATCGGGCCCTCAGCTCGCGTCAACCGCGACGCTCGTTCCTGTCAGACCCCTGTGATACGTTGAGCGCATGATATCTGCCACCCCGGTGGCACGCGGGATTTGAAGAGCAGCTTGCAGCCGCGAAACCAACTGCTAAAGCGCCACGGGGATACGCCCGTGGCACGTCTCTCTGAAAGGAGAACGCCATGGAGCGACCCGACCAGCCACACGAGGGATCAGCACCCGACATCTTCGTCTCCGGTTCTGCCAACGACTATCTCGTGACCGGACTCAGAGACCCCGATCCTGAGGTACGAGCACGGTTCGCCGAGGCCATAGGGCTCTTCCGGGCCTACCTGACACTGCCCTACCTGCTCGACGCAGTAGTCGCCGATCCTGATGTCTGCGTCCGCGACGCAGCCCGACGCGCTGCACGGGCTCTGATTCCTCCGCGCGAAGCGGCCGCTCCGCGCGTGAGGAGGCGGGCGAGCCAGCCGAGAAGCGCTCGGCCATCGGGAACGCCGCTGAAGGAGTCCGAAGCCGTTCTCGCGTCGTTCAACGAGTACGTTGCGCAGCGGATGAACCCCGGAAGCGGGCCCACGCAGTCCGACCTCATCGCTCCGGCCACCAGATGCCTGGAGGCGTGGGGAGACCACCCCGCAGACGACCTCGGCGAGATCGAACGGGCCGCCCTGGCGGCGGTGAAAGCCATCGGCAGCTTCCTGAGGGTCCCGAACGAGAGCGCGGGTGTGAAGTACCTGGGCTTCCAGGCAGCCAAGAAGCGGGTCGAAGAGTATGAGGCGTTAACTGCTGCAAGAGGTGACCGCCAGGGAGACTGAGCGGCGCGACCCTCCTCGCCCGCAAATCGCGGCGAGCGTGCCTCTCCTCAGCCTGTACCGTTCATGCCGCGCTGTGTCGCAGTGGATGCGCGGGTTCGACACCGCTCAACTGCGCGTATACGGAACGACGACATCCTTGTTCATGGGAAAGTGCCGCTTGTTGAATGTCACCAGCGCAGCACCTGCGGACTCGGCCGAAGCCGCCACGATTGCGTCGGCGAGTCCAGTGCCGTGAGCCGGCTGGTAGCGCTGCCTGCACAAACCTCCGAGACGGGCGAGCGCCCGGTCGATGGAAATGACCTCGAATGCGTCGAGGAACCGTTCGAGTGCGGCCTCCTCGTCGCTACCCTTCACGCCCGAGTAGAGCTCCGCCACGGTGATGGCCGAGACGCACAGCTCGCCTTCGAGAGATTCCACGTATCGAATCGCCCTATCGCGACCACGCAGATACTCGATGATCACGTCAGTGTCGAGAAGGAAGCGGTTTGCCTTCACGAGCCGTCAGCTCCGGGTTCCAGCCGATCCCATTCGCGTCGCAGGGCATCTGCGTCGGGCAGGTCCCGGCGATCGCTCCACAGGCCCCTCGCGCTGCGAAGTAGATCGAGGCGAGTCAAGGGGCTCTCGCGGTCGATGAACCGGTCCACTGCTGTGCGAATCACTTCGCTCTGGGTCTTGCCGAGACGTCGCGCAATCGACTTGACCGCCATCTGCTCGCGCTCTGTCAGATAGATCTGGGTTCGCCGCATGATGCACCTCCGTAGAACGTACATCATAAGTATACATCACTCACGGTGGCGGCAGGACCGGGCTCAGAGACCCCGATCCTGAGGTGCGAGCACGGTACGCCGAAGCCATAGGGCTCTTCCGTGCCTACCTGGCACTGCCCTACCTGCTCGACGCAGTAGTCGCCGATCGCCTAGGATGTCGCAGCGATGGCCGCCAGCAACTCCTTCGGATCGAGCGCCGGAATCGCTGAGTTGGCGAAGCCACGACGATCTCGCGTGACGATGGCGGTTGCGCCCAGCGCTCGTGCGGCCTCGTGCACAACCGCGCCCTCGTAATCCGAGAAGTCGAGATCCAGTGCTCCGTCGAGCACGTCACGGTCGACTGGTGCCACCTCGAACAGGCCGAGCAACCCGTGCACCTGATCGCGAGCCCGACGGCGGCCGAAGTCCTTCGCAGCGATGTAGAAGACTGTCGTGACAGTCGTCGCGCAGATGGAGCCCCTGATGCGGCCGTTGTCGACGAGTGCGAGCAGTTTCGCAGCGCTATCGGTGAACGGTTCACGCTCGAGCAGGACGTCCATGATCACCGAGGCTACCCGAAAGCGGATTTCAGGCATCCCTCGGGGGACAGAATGACACTAACGATCCGCTTGTCACTCCGACGCCTTGCTCGCGTACATCACGCCGCTTACATCCTCGAAGTCGACATCTTGCGTCCAGAGCGTAGCCTCGAAAGCCCGGGCAGTCGTCAGGATCACGCTGTCCGCCATGGGTAGCTTGAGCTCAAGGCTCGTTCTAGCCGAATCGAGCGCGA
>SKKZ01000248.1 GCA_007123455.1 Coriobacteriia bacterium
CGTGCGAGGAACGGCTCGACATACTGCCGCTGCTGCTCGGGCTCGAGCAGGAAGGCGTCGTGGCCGTAGGGGCTCTCGATCTCGGCGAACGACACCTCGGCGTCGGAAGCCTTGAGCGCGTCGACGAGTTCGCGCGCCTGGTACGTCGGAAAGAGCCAGTCGCTCGAGAACGACAGCACCAGGAAGCGCGCGTTCACGTCGGCGAGCGCCTCACCCAGCGTGGTATGCCCGGCCGAGAGATCGAAGTAGTCCATCGCCTTGGTCATGTAGAGGTAGGTGTTCGCGTCGAAGCGCTCGACGAACTTACGCCCCTGGTACGCGAGGTAGCTCTCCACCTCGAACTCGGTCACGAACTCGAAGGCGTGTTCCGCCCGCTCGCGCAAGCGTCGGCCGAACTTGTTGCGCATCGAATCATCCGAGAGGTATGTGATGTGCCCGATCATGCGCGCCACGGCCAGACCGTGCCCGGGCTGTCCCTGCTCGTAGTAGTCGCCGCCGAGGAAGGCAGGGTCGCCCAGAATCGCCGTGCGGCCGACTTCGTTGAATGCGATCGACTGCGCCGCGAGGCGCCAGGTGGTCGCGATCGCGGCCACCGATGCGACCCGCTCCGGGTAGCGGCGCGCCCATGCAAGCGCCTGCATGCCGCCCATGGAGCCGCCCGCGACACACGCGAGCCTGTCGATGCCGAGGTGGTCGAGGAGCGCTGCCTGCGCATCGATCATGTCCTCGATCGTCACGAGCGGGAACCGCAAAGCGTACGGGGCGTTGGTGGCCGGGTCAGCCGAACCCGGCCCGGTCGTGCCCGAACACCCGCCCAGCACGTTGCTGCAGATGACGAAGTACTTGTCGGTGTCGATCGCCTTACCCGGACCGACGACCGGATCCCACCAGCCCTGCACGACCTCGCCGAAGCGGTCCGGGCCGGTCGCGACATGCGCGTCTCCGGAGAGGGCGTGGCAGACGAGCACCGCATTCGTTCGCTGCGGATCGAGTTCGCCGAACGTCTCGTACGCGATCTGGACGTGCTCCAGCCGGCGGCCCGACACCAGGTCGAGACCGCCGGTGAGTTCGAGCACCTGCGGACCGGAAGCGGTCACGGCCCTCACACCCGCTCGAGAGCCTGGTCTAGATCGGCGAGGATATCGTCGATGTCCTCGATGCCCACCGAGAGCCTCACGAATTCCTCGGAGATGCCGGCACGCTCGAGCTCTTCGGCGCCGAGCTGACTGTGGGTCGTGGTGGCGGGGTGAATGATGAGCGACTTCGCATCACCCACGTTCGCGAGATGGCTGAAGAGCTCCACACCGTGTATGAGTGTGCGACCCGCGTCCTTGCCGCCCTTCACACCGAAGACGACCACGCCGCCGTAACCGTTCTGGAGATAGCGGTCGGCGTTGGCCTTGGTGGGATGGTCGTCCAGTCCCGGGTAGGAGACCCACGCGACCTTCGGATGCTCGGCCAGGTATCGCGCAACGGCGAGCGCGTTGTCGGAGTGGCGCTGCACCCTCAACGACAGGGTCTCGACGCCGAGGAGGAATTGCTGTGCGTTGAATGGCGAGAGCGACGTGCCCAGATCGCGCAGGAGGTTGACGCGAGCCCTGATGGCGAAGGCCACGTTGCCCAGACCCGGGAAGTCCCCGAAGACGTCCCAGAACTTCAGTCCGTGGTAGCTGTCATCGGGCTCGGTGTAGTAGGGATGCCGGCCGCCGCTCCAGTCGAACGTGCCTGCGTCCACGAGCACGCCGCCGATGCTGGTACCGTGCCCGCCGAGCCACTTGGTGAGCGACTCCACGACGACCGCGGCGCCATGCTCGACCGGACGGCACAGGTAGGGGGTCGCGAACGTGTTGTCGACGAAGAGCGGGATGTTGAGCGCGCGGCCCGCTTCGGACAGGCCCGCGATGTCGGGCACGTCGAGGCGCGGATTCCCGATGGTCTCGACGAACCACGCCTTGGTCGTCTCGTCGCTCGCGGCCGCGAAGCCCTCGGTGTCGGTAGTCTCAACGAAGCGCACCTCGATGCCGAGGCGCCTGAACGTGTGCAGAAAGATGTTCCACGTGCCGCCGTACAGCGACGTCGACGAGATGATCGAGTCGCCCGAGCCCGCCACGTTGAGCAGGCCGAGCACCTCGGCGGCGTGACCGGACGAGACCGCGAGTGCCGCGCTGCCACCATGGAGGCCGGCGATGCGCTGCTCGAGCACGTCGTTGGTCGGGTTCATGATGCGCGAGTAGATGTTGCCGAACTCTCGCAGGCCGAAGAGGTCGGCGGCATGGTCGGTGTCACGGAAGTTGTACGCGACGGTCTGATAGATCGGCACCGCACGGGAGCCGGTGGTGGGATCGGGCGTGGCGCCGCCGTGGACGGCGACGGTGTCGAATCGGGGTGCGACATGCTCGCTCATGGTTGTCTCGCTTTCCGTCTCGTGACTGCTGGGGATAGATGTACCCGACCTACGCGACGGCCGGGTGGCCGAGGCGCCCGGAACCCTCGCATGCGCGAGAAGACCCGGGCTGGGTCATCATCATGTCCATCATCATCACGAACGCGGCAAAGCGGGCCATGATCGCTGCTGTCGCACCTCCCCTC
>SKKZ01000053.1 GCA_007123455.1 Coriobacteriia bacterium
CCCCTGGATCGTCCATGCAATCGTGCAGTTGAATTGACGATTTGCACGCATTCCAATAGACTGAAGGCATGGTTCATCGCCACCTCGCAGACGTAGTGGGGGGGCATCGGGGCAAGTACCCGGTCATCACGATCACGGGGCCACGCCAGTCCGGGAAGACGACGCTGGCTCGCGCCGTGTTCCCGGATCTGCCCTATGCGTCCTTTGAAAACCCCGATGTGCTCGAGTACGCAACCGACGACCCTCGCGGCTTTCTGGCGCGCTATCCGGATGGCGCGGTATTCGATGAGGTTCAACGCGCGCCCGAGATCATTCAGTACCTGCAGCAGATCGTGGACGAAGCCGGTCCAAGGGTCTGTTACGTGCTCACGGGATCTCAGCAGTTCGGTCTCGTGTCACGCGTCTCCCAGTCGCTCGCGGGCCGTTCGGCAGTGGTTCACCTCCTTCCGTTCTCTCTCGCCGAACGATACCCCAGTGGAGTGCAGGCGGATCTCGACGAGATCCTTCACACTGGGCTCTATCCTCCGATTCATGACCGCGGCCTGGATCCCGGCACCTGGTTCGACTCGTATATACAGCTCTACGTGGAGCGTGACGTACGTCAGCTCATCAACGTTCGTGATCTGGGCACGTTCAGCCGCTTCGTCCGGTTGTGCGCGGGCCGTACCGGGCAGATGCTCAACCGCACCCAACTCGCCGACGACACGGGCGTGTCGGTCAACACGGCCTCGGCATGGCTCTCAGTCCTGGAAGCGAGCTATCTCGTGTTCTTTCTGCAACCGCACCTGGAGAACTTCAACAAGCGGCTGGTCAAGTCCCCCAAGCTCTACTTCTACGACGTCGGGCTTGCGGCCAGGTTGCTGGGGATCCAGTCTCCGCGCGAGCTCGCGTTTCACTCCTGGCGCGGGCACCTCTTCGAGACCTTCGTCGTGTCGGAGATGATGAAGCAGGAACACAACCGGGGGGCGCTGCCGCGGCTCTTCTGGTGGCGCAACAGCGCCGGCCTCGAGATCGATCTCCTTGCCGAGCACGCAGAGAAGCTCCAGCCGATCGAGATCAAAGCCGGAGCGACGATCACCCGCGGCTCCTTCACCGGGATCGAGCGCTGGCTCGAGCTTGCCGGCGACCGCGCCACGCTCCCCACGCTCATCTACGGCGGGGACGAAGCAGGCGATCGCCGTGGGGTGCGGTACCGTTCCTGGCGCAGCCTGGCCGGTGAGCCTCGCGAGCCGGGCCGTTGCCATGAGGCCGCAACGCGTACACCCTGATTCCACGTCCACGCGGTCGCTCCGGCCAGCGTACGAGGACATTTACGGCGTTATCCGATCGTTCGTCCATTACGAGGTCATGGATGTGAGGGGGCTGGCGATCATGCTTACGTACAGCGCCTTCAGGCCACTATACCGCCACCCCTTCCGTTGCGATCGTGTGCTCGAGCCTCCACGGTTGGTCTCTCCGAGCCCGACACCGCTCCGACCAGCTTACGAAGACATCCACGGCGATATCCGCTCGTTCGTGGTTGTGGCGCCGAATGCAGAAGATTGTCTCCATGGGATCTGCCGGGCGATCACGCATGACGACGAGAACATCCACATCGCTATCCGGTCGGGAATCGCCACGAGCGTGTGAACCGAACACGTAGACTGCTTCTATCGGGAACGCGTCGTAGAAGGATCTCATCGTGCCGATCGTTCGTTCGTCCATTGCGGCACGCCTCGTTCCCCTCCATCATGGCGCTTCTTGTCAACGATCGAGAACTGCCGCGAACGGGGGCGAGTTGCTCGGCTCACACCAGCCCCACCGAACCGGCATCGGCGCGGACCCGTCGTGACTCGGGTGGCGAAGATGCCCCTGGTACACGAACGTGCCGCCGTGCCATCGGCCCCCGCCTTCCGGTCCCGACCGAAGAGCTGCACCGCAGACCGTTCTCTTCGTGCTCGATGATCTCGCGTCCTTTCTTACTCCCGGGCGTGGAAGATCGCTGCACCTGCCGAAGGTACGCTCGCCACATAGGCGCGCGCCGGATCGCAACGCCGCATTGCAACGTGTCGTGTAACTCGCGTTCCGCCGCCGCAACTGCGGTTGCCGCTGAGCGGACCCGCCGCCCGAGACCGCGTCGCGCCGTGACCGTTGGTGGGTGCGCGGGAGATTGGCCCGCATCGTGCATTCCCCGTGACGCGGGCAGTGTTCCCGTAATCCAGAGCAGGGGAGAAAGAGATGAAACGATTTGTCATGATCGTAGTAGTGCTTGCGCTTACCGGCGCAATGCTGAGTGCAGAGCAGCGAGATCCGATAGCCGACGCGCAGGCGCACGCGATGATTGACATGGGCGAGTATCGGGCGACGGGGTGGGGCGCGATGGCCTTCGGTGCGTCCGTGCTGTTCAGTCCGCTTCTGGGCGGTGGCGGCGTGATCGTCGCGGCAAACATGGTGACCCCGGCCGTGCCGCTGCCGCCGTCGCGGATGGCTGAAGCACTGCGCGCATACGACTCGGGGAGCGATCTGATGCTTTATCAGTCGCAGTACGCCGAGTCGATGGCCCGACCCGTCCAGCGGTACAGGTCGCGACGCGCGTGGATCGGCACGGG
>SKKZ01000253.1 GCA_007123455.1 Coriobacteriia bacterium
CCTTCGCGCTGCGTGCCGTCTCTCAGTGTGGTGTCGTAGAGGGTGACCGTCATGCTCCCACGCTCCTCGCGCTCGGGTGCCTAGACGCGGTCGAGCCAGGACTCGTAGCGCGCGTCCTCGCCCTTCACCACGCGGAAGAAGCTCTCCTGCAGGTCGAGCGTGATCGGACCGGGCTCGCCGATCTCGCGCCCGTCGACCGAGTGCACCGGCACGACCTCGGCGGCCGAACCGGTCATGAAGACCTCGTCGGCGGTGTAGAGGTCGGTGCGGACGAGCGAGGCCTCCCGGACCTCGATGTCCTTGTCGCGCGCGATGGTCATGATGCTGTCGCGGGTGATGCCTTCGAGGATGCCGTCGGAGACCGGCGGGGTTGTGATGACGCCGTTCTTCACGATGAAGAGGTTCTCGCCGGTGCCTTCGCAGACCTTGCCTTCCTCGTTGAGCATGACCGCCTCGGCGTATCCGTGCTTGTTGGCCTCGATGCGCGCGAGAGAGGAGTTGAGGTAATTGGCGGTGGCCTTGATGGCCGGCGGGTTGGCGTTGGCGCTGCGCTGCCGCCAGCTCGAGACGCCGACCGCCACGCCGTGCTTGAGCGCGTCCTCGCCCAGATAGGTGTCCCAGGGCCACGCAGCGATGACGACGTTGATCGGCGCGGGCAGCGGGTCGAGGCCCATGACGCCGTAGCCGCGAAACGCGATGGGCCGGATGTAGCACGATGTCAGACGGTTGGCGCGGATGGTCTCCCTGACGGCCTCGACGGTCTGCTCGACGGTGTAGCCGAGGTCCATGAGCAGCATCCGGGCGCTGCGGTCGAAACGCTCCATATGCTCGACGAGGCGGAAGACCGCGGGTCCGTCGGCGGTCTCGTAGCAGCGGATGCCCTCGAAGACACCGGAGCCGTAGTGAAGTGCGTGGGTCAGGACGTGGACCTGGGCGGCATCCCAGTCGACGAGCGTACCGTCCATCCAGATGGTGTCCACTTTGGGTAGTGACATGGCCCCGCACCCCTTCCCGCCGCTCACGTGTGCAGAACAGTGTACGCGAGGAGGGCGGTTATGCGTAGGGGTCTGATGAGGCATACTGTTCGCTGTGTGAAGCCTGTATACCACCGCGAACCCTCACGGAGGCGAACCTATGCGCTCCATTCTCTGCACCGCCCGCTCCGGCGCGATCCTGGCCGTCATGCTCACCCTCGTACTCGCGTTCGCTGCGCCGGTGACAGCCGGCGCGACCACGCTCGAAGCCGTGAGCATCGCGCTCATGTACGAGTCACTGGTCTCCGAGAATCCCACGCTCGTGATCTCGGCGCGGTTGCCCGACGACGTGCCGTTGCCTGCCGAGATGGTGCTCCCGCTCCCGGAGAACGCCAACGTGCTCTGGGTCGGTGAGTTCTTCGGTGGCGAGGAGCGGGAGAACGTCCCGGTCCTGGCCGAGCAGGAGGTCCGCAACGGCGCCCCGGCGCTCGTGTTCACGCTCACGGAGTCCCGTATCGCCCTCGCCGACGTAGGCTTCCCCGATTCGCTCACGACAATCCAGCCGGGCGTGTACGAGACCGGGTTCGACATCGTGATGCCGGTCGACTCGGCAGCCGTCTACGCTGCGGTGGCTCTGCCGCAGAATATGATGGCGCTCACGTCGTCAGAGCCGGTCGTCGTCACCGACGAGCCAGACGGCAACCGCTACCACGCCATCGAGCGCACCGATGTAGTCGCCGGCGAGCGCATCACGCTCTCGGTCCAGGCGCAGGAACTCGCCGAGCCCGACCAGATCAACGAAACGGTGCCGTGGATGGTCGCGCTCGTGATCGCGGTGATCATCGGGGCTGCTGTCGTCCTCATCTTCGTCCGCAAGCGGAACACCGACACCGAGACGTAGTCCGCCCGGGGGTGGTGCCCTGCGCTCCGCCGGTGGATGATGCGCTCCCTCGCGTTAGTGGGAACGATCGTTCTCACTAACGCGAGGAGCACCTAAGGGTGGCGCCAGTCGGCGGCGTGTGTATCCGGGAGCAGCGGAAACATGGGTCCGCCCTGCGCAGTCGATATCGTCGCGGCCCGATCCGAACCAGGCGGCCCTCGCGTTCGCGGTTGCGCATCAGCGAGACGGCCCGCTCTAGTATCGTTCACGGGTTAACGAGTATGCTGGTGACACCGCGATTGTCGAGGGTTTGCTCATCCAATCCACGAGGAGTGACCATGGAGAATCTAACGAGCGGAGACGCGCACTTCGAAGCGGGCGACTTCGACGCGGCGGTGCGGGAGTACGCTCGAGCGATCGAGGCCGACCCGTCTGACCCGCTCGCCTTCTTCAAGCGCGGCCTCGCGTTTGCGGAGAAGGCCGAGTTCGGTGCGGCGATCGCGGACTACTCGAAGGCGATCGAACTTGACGCCGACAACGGCCTCTTCTACTACAAGCGGGGCGTCGCGTACCACAACACGGAGCGACTCGAAGAGGCGGCAGCAGACTACTCGAAGGCGATCGAGTTCGATCCTAACAATGCGCTCGCCTATAACAACCGCGGCATCGCACGCCACAGGATGAATGAC
>SKKZ01000004.1 GCA_007123455.1 Coriobacteriia bacterium
CTCCTCAGCGTAATCATGTATCGCATCGGTGACCGCCATGCGACGGCCCTTGATGATCATCTTCATCTGCGACCTCCTTGGGTGAGGTGGTTGTACCATTAAGATACCCATGCCCGGCCCCGCAGGAGCCATATGCGCATGGGTGTGCGGTGAATCCTAGCGTATGTGACCGAGGAAGTCCTGTGTGCGTTCGCTCTGCGGATTGTCGAAGACATGCTCGGGCGAACCCTGCTCGACGATCATGCCTTCGTCCATGAAGATGACTCGGTCGGCGACGTCACGGGCGAATCCCATCTCATGGGTCACGACCATCATCGTCATCCCGGCCTTGGCCAGGGACTTCATGACCTCGAGCACCTCGCGCACCAGCTCGGGGTCGAGTGCCGAGGTGACCTCGTCGAAGAGCATCACGTGCGGGTCCATGGCGAGAGCACGGGCGATTGCCACGCGCTGCTGCTGACCACCTGAGAGCTGGATGGGGTAGGCGTCGGGCTTGTCGTTGAGCCCCACACGATCGAGCTGCTCACGCGCGACACGCTCGGCCTCGTCCTTGGAGCGATTGAGGACCTTGCGCTGCGCGAGCATGACGTTGCCGAGTGCAGTCAGATGCGGGAAGAGGTTGAAGGACTGGAAGACCATCCCGACACGCTCGCGCACCTTGTTGATGTCGGTCTTGTGGCTGGTGACCTCGACACCCTCGATGAATATCTTGCCGGCCGTGGCCTCTTCGAGGCGGTTCACGCATCGCAGAAGCGTCGACTTGCCCGAGCCCGACGGGCCGAGTATCACGACCACCTCGCCCCTGGTCACCTCGAGGTCCACGCCTTTGAGCACTTCGAGATCGTCGAAGCTCTTGTACAGGCCTTCGATACAGACCATGTTGTCCCGGCCCTCGGTCATCGCAGGCCCACCTCTTTGGTCGATACGGTCCCTTCAGACTCCGGTTTGCCGACCAACATGCCGCGCTGCCGACCCTTCTTCTTGCCTCCACGGCCCGTCTCGGCTACCGAGAGCCGCTGCTCCAGATTCGCGACGAATCGGCCGAGCGGGATGGTCAGCAGCAGGTAGAAGCCTGCGGCCGCGATATACGGTGACATGTTGAACTTCGCCGCCTGGATGGTGCGCGCCTGAAGCGTGAGTTCGAAGATCCCGACCGCAAAGAGGATCGACGTGTCTTTGAAAAGCAGGATGAATTCGCTCATCATCGTCGGCAGGATGCGCCGCACCGTCTGCGGAATTATCACGAACGCCATCGACTTGGGCCACGTCATGCCGAGTGAGCGCGCGGCTTCGAGCTGTCCTTTGTGTATCGACTGGATACCCGCCCGGAAGATCTCGGCCATGTACGCCGATGCGTTCAACGAGAGGACCAGGATCGCCCGGTAGAACTGTGTCGCATCGATGTTGTAGATCTGCCAGGTGGCAAGTGGACCGAGTGCGTCCATCGCTATCCGCCACGCCGGCACGAACGTGATTCCGAAGTACACGAGCAACAGCTGCACTAGCAGCGGGGTGCCACGGATGACGTCGATGTAGACGGTCGCCGGCCATCTGAGGATAGCAAGACGCGACATCTTCATGAACGAGACGGACAGGCCCAACGGTATGCCGACGGAATACGAGACGGCGAGGATGAACACCGCGACCTGAAAACCACGCCACAGCAACGGCAGCGCGGCCCAGATGATCGTCGGAGAGAAGAACTGCCGCAGAAACGGCACACGCTCCATCGCCCGGAAGAGCCGCTGGAACACGTTCGGGCTCGGGGCATCGATAGTGAAGCTGCCCACCTCTGACAGCGCATCAGGCGGTCCATATCGCACGATAACCGGATACTCGCCGGGCTCGTCAGGGGTCGCCAAACCCGTGATGCTTATCGTGAGAACCGTGCCCGGAGGTGGGGCGGCAGCGCTGAAAGCGAGGGTGACTCCGTCCTCGTCAGACGAAACTGCGGGCGGGCGCACCTCACCCGAGACCCGGACATCGGTACCCCGCAACCGATCGGCGCGCATCTCGGGAGCGAACTCGAAGACGAGGGCGACAGGGGGCTCGAGTTCGCCGTCGGGGACCTCGAACTCGATGGTCGCCCGGTCGATGGTGCCCGTGATCGGAATGTACGTCACATCAGCCTGGGTGGGGACCACCGCATGCGCGAACGTAGGCAGAGCAAGAGAGAACACAAGGGATGCCACCGTCACGGCAAGGTGGCGCATTCGTCGGGAAGAGCCGTCCTTGAACATCCTGGGAGCGTCCTTCGTCAGGATTCAGGCATAAGCACGGGGCGGAGTCCGTGTGGACTCCGCCCCGTATGATGTCACAACTTCATCCGTGGCGTTGTCGGCGTTTCTACGGAGTCTCGCCGAACCACTTGCGGTAGATGTCGTCGTACGTACCATCGGCCTTGATCTCGGCGAGGGCGTCGTTGACAGCGTCACGCAGACCGGGGTTGTCCTGGTTGAACGCAAAGCCGTACTGCTCTTCGGTGATGAGCTCCTCGACGATCTTGAGCTCGCGGGTCTCGTCGAGAACGATGTC
>SKKZ01000158.1 GCA_007123455.1 Coriobacteriia bacterium
CGTTCGGTCTTCAGGTAGACGAAATTCGCCTCTGAAGGCACATACGTGATACCCAGCCGGTCGAAGGCCGAATAGAGGTAGGTCTTCTGCTCCTGGTTCTCACGCTTGCGGCGCTCCACTTCCGCATCGTCTGCGAGAGAGTAGTACGCAGCGACCTGGGCCGGTGAGTTCACATTGAACGGTTCGCGGACCTTGTCCACACCACGCGCAAGTGGCGCGGGCAGCATCCCGTAGCCGATGCGCAGGCCGGCGAGCGAGTAGATCTTCGAGAACGTGCGCAGGACGACCAACGGGCGCTCGCCATCGAACCAATCGAGAGCATCCGGATAGCGTCCGTCCGTCACGAACTCGAAATACGCCTCGTCGACGACGAGAACGACGTGCTCTGGAATCCCCTCGAGGAAGCGTTCGAACTCTTCGCGATGGTATATCGTGCCCGTCGGGTTATTGGGGTTGCAGAGGAAGACCAGACGGGTCTTGTCGTTGATGGCTGCGGCCATCGCATCGAGGTCATGAGTCTCATCGACAGTGAGAGGCACCTTGACCGCATGTGCACCGAACATCTGCGTGACCATCGGGTAGACGACGAAGCTCGGCCACGCGAAGACGACCTCATCCCCCGGACGCAGGAGGGCCTGTGCGATCAGCCGGATGATCTCATTCGAGCCGTTCCCGACCACGAGATGCTCGTCCGCGACATCGAACCGTTCGCAGAGCGCACGCCGCAACGCGCGTGCGGAACCATCCGGGTAGCGGTTGAGGTGCGGAAGAACCGCCTCCGCGGCACGTATCGCGATCGGGAATGGGCCGCTCGGGTGCTCGTTGCTCGAAAGCTTGAGGATGGTGTCACGGCCGGAGCGTTCCCGGACCTCGCTTGCGCGCAGTCCCGGCGCATACGGCACCATAGGCTCGAGCTCTGCTCGTATGGCGGCCTGCCAGTCCATTTCCGGCTCTCACGCACTCCTCTGTCAAGCGTGTGGTGTGCCGAGGATTGTGGCAGGTCGCCGATGTGTGGGCAAGAGACGCCCGTTCATCCGTGGATGCAGAACTCCTCGATCATCCCATGCCCGTCGGTGACCGAGACATGCGCCGCCGCACCATTCCTGATGTGAAACGCCCAGATATCGGTCGTTGAGAGTCCGAGCAGGTGCACGAGCATCGCCCTGAACACCCCGCCATGCGTGCAGACCGCATGACGCCCTCCCCATTCGACGAGCGAGTCCGCGAACGCGGCAGAGCGTGCCTCGATGTCCTCGCGTGACTCACCGCCGGGCGCTACCGGGAGCGAACGGGAGCGGTAGTCGAAGTGAAATCCCGCATCCTCGATCTCGGACCACGTGAGGCCCTCTGCCTGCCCGAAATCGAGTTCCCGCAGGCGCAGGTCGACGGTCAAGGGCACACCGCAGGCGAGCGCGGCTGCCTCGGCGACACGGCGCGCTCTGGCGAGAGGACTCGACCATACGACTCCGGGCTCGAACTCGACGATCCGGGTGACCAGTAGGTCGAGTTGGCGTCGCCCGCGCTCCGTGTAGGGGCCGTCGCCACGGCCGACGAACCGGCCTTCGACGTTGGCCTCGGTTTCCGGATGACGCACGATAAGCAGCTCGGTGTCGGTCATACACCTATGATACCCAGGCAAAGAGCACGAGGACCGCAGTCTCGGTGAGCAGAACTGCAGCACCCAGAACGTCACCGGTGACCCCTCCGAAACGCGCAGCGAGCAGATGCGGGGTGGCAAGCGACAGAAGAAGGCCTGCGATGACTACCATCAGTTCCCCGGGTCCCACCCGACCCGCTGCAAGGGCAACGGCCGCGAAGAGCGCGGCAGCAAAGAGCACGGAGGCGCCTCGTGGACGACCCGCCACCGCGGCCCCCAGCCCCGTTGGCTTCGCCGGAGTCCCGAGCCATGCGCCGAACACCGCCGCGTAGCGACCCAGTACCGGAGCCATTGCAAGGGCAAGCAGCGCGCCCTGCCCGATAAGCACTGCGACTGCGGTGAGCTGCAGCAACACGGCCAGCACAAGTCCGCAGGCCCCGAATGCTCCCACATGCGGATCGCTCATGATGGAACGCCGGCGGTCGGGCTCGTCAGCTCCCCAGTACGCATCCACCACGTCTGCAAGTGCGTCCCAGTGAAGCATGCGTGTCAGCAGCGCCCACACGGTGATGAGCACAGCGGCAAGGAGCAGCGCGTGCAGCGGGCTCTCGCTCGAGAACGGTACGTCATGTACCACGGGAGCGTAGGCCAACAGAAATGCGAAACCACCAAGCAGCAGACCGGCGGCCGGGAAGTACCCTGCGATGTCGGGTCGCTCGGCCTCCGGCCAACGGGTGCGGAGAGGCACTACCGTGAGCAGGGTCAATGACAGACCGAGGTCTCGAAACGGTCGCGATGTCGCCTGCGATCTCACCCGGCGCCCGCTCCGCTGATGCCCGCCTCTTCGAAGGTGGCCATCCCTGAGAGCATCGCGCACGCGGCATCGACGATCGCCATGGCGAGTGCGGCCCCGGTCCCCTCCCCCAGCCGCAGATC
>SKKZ01000030.1 GCA_007123455.1 Coriobacteriia bacterium
ATCGACGAGGAGCTCACGGTCGTCGGATTCACCGAGGACCGCCGCTACATCATGACGCCCGCCATCTACGTCGACATGCCCACGTGGGAGCGGATCTACCTCGCGACCGCGATCGGCCGGATGGACGAGAGCATGGGCGGGGCGGTGACCGACCCCTCCCGCATCACCGAGCAGATGGCGGGGAGCGCCTCGATAGCCGCGGTTCACCTCGCGAACGGGACGACCGTCGAAGAGTTCGCAGTCGCACTCGGGCCTGCGTTCGAGATCGCGACGCCCACCGAGGCGGCGCTCGCCGGCAGCGGCATGCCCGAGATGATGCTCGCGATCGGCGGCATCCAGCTCGTCTCGCTCGTCATCGGCGCGCTTGTCATCGGCGTGTTCTTCTACATCACGACGCTGCACAAGACCGGTCAGATAGCCGCGATCAAGGCGCTCGGCGCGTCGAACGGGTATGTGTACGGCCAACTACTCGTGCAGATCACGCTGCTCGTCGTCGGCGCATCGGCGCTCGGCATCGCCCTGACGCTCGTGGCCGGCTCGTCGATGCCTCCGACGATGGCGTTCGACCCGCAACCGGGACGGTGGGCGACGAGCCTCCTCGCCATCTTCGCGATGGCCTACCTCGGCAGTCTCTTCTCACTGCGGAGCATACTGGCCGTCGATCCCGCCACCGCGCTCGACCGCGCCGAACACTAGGGGGATCGGGTGAGCCTGCTCGAGGTCGACACCATTTCGAAGACGTACGGGAGCGGCCACACCCGCGTCACGGCGCTCGAGGACGTATCGTTCGCCCTCGACAAGGGCAGCCTGCTCGCGGTCCTCGGTCCGTCGGGCTCCGGCAAGACCACGCTGCTCTCCGTGATCGCCGGCCTGCTTGCCCCCACGGGCGGGGAGATCCGCATCGCCGGCTCACCGATCCACCTGCGATCCGCCCGGGAAGCGGCGGCGTTCAGACGCGCTCACGTGGGCCTCGTGTTCCAGGAGTACCACCTGGTCCCCTACTTGAGCGCGGCGGAGAACCTGCTGTTGGTGGTGCGCCTGTCCGGACGGGTGACGCGAGCGGACCGCGAGCGGGCGACCGGGCTGTTGAAGGAGTTCGGCCTCGAGAGCCGGTCCCGACACGTGCCCTCGATGCTCTCCGGAGGAGAACGCCAACGGGTCGCCATCGCGCGCGCACTCATGAACGAGCCCGAGATCATGCTCGTTGACGAACCGACCTCGCACCTCGACACCGAGCGGGGCCTTCAGGTCGTCGACCTCCTGAGCACCCACATCAGGGAACGCGACATGACGTGCGTCATGGTGACGCACGATCCCCGCATGGCCGAGGAGGCGGACCGCGTGCTACGCCTCGTCGACGGACGGGTCGCGGAACCCTGCTGTGATGTGTGAGCCGTCGCAAAACGGCTTGTTCGCCGAGGATCCGCAGCGGCAGAGCGTCACCCGGTTACGGGTCTCGTAGTCCACGCCATCGGCATCCACGATCCGAATCCCGCCGCGGACCCAGAGTGGCCCGCTCACTCCCAGGTGCGGGTCTTCGATGAGGGCGATGGATGGCTCGAGATCCGGCTCGTGGATACCCTTGGACTCGTCGGCGAGAACGTAGCGCCCGGAAGGACAGAGCGTTGCCTGCTCCTCGGCGAGCACACGCGCATCGGGATCGTCGCAGCGCTCGATGAGGTTCCACAGCCCTCCCGCACGATCACAGAAGCGCGCTTCGGCGCAGAGCCGACGCGCATCATGCAGCTGCACTCCCGGACCCTCGATGGGCATCGACTGCTCGGCGTACGATTCGTGACCAGCGGTCTCGGTCCCGTCGAAGCCCTCGAGCACATGTGTCATGTCGCAGAACGGCTTCTCTGCCGAGTGCCCGCATCGACACAGCCGGTAGCGGTCACTCGCTTCGACCGCTCCGGTCTGCCGCCAGCCGATCGACTCACCCTCACCGTTCGTGATGATCTCCACGCGCACGAGCGGCACGCCGCCGCTCACGAGGTACGGGCCGTCCTCGGTGACCGAGATCCGCATGCGCTCCGGAGGCCGTCTCACCTTTCGCTCTCAGGAATTCAGGATCTTGACGGCCTCGACCGGATCGGCGACACGCAGGACGAGCGAGACGCGCGTTGCGTCACCGGCGGTCCCATAGATCCAGCGGATGTCGATATTCTCGTGCGCGAGCTTGGCTGAGGCCTTGGCGAGCGAGCCCGGCTCCGCCGGCAGATCGAGCATGACTACGTCCTTGCGTACGACCGACATGTTGATGATATTCGCGAGCGAGACCGTGGCACGCTCGTTGTCGCTCGTCACGATCATGAATTCTCCGCGGCCATCCTTCTCGTACCCCGCGATCGCGTAGATGTCGACACCTGCTTCAGAGATCGCCTCGGTCACCTGCGCGAGGAGGCCGACTCTGTTGGGTGCTGTGACGAAGAGCTCCTGTACTACCCGTGCCTCTACCATCTCGATATCCCTCCCGTGCCGCCACCAGCGTGCCTGTCTGACGTTTAGATACCCGCTAATCAGAGCTA
>SKKZ01000002.1 GCA_007123455.1 Coriobacteriia bacterium
CCGAGAAGCACGAGAGACCCGGTGACGAGGCCGCCTCCGAGAACACGGTCCAGTTCGCTCACACCGGTGGAGGTGCGGCTCTCTTCTTCCAGGCCCACGTCAGAAAGTGACACGCGTTTCGCCGGCCTGCCGGAGCCCGCAACACTGCCACGCCCGGTGACGACCTCCGCCTCCTCGACGAAGGTCCCGTACTCACCGCAGTCCGGACACCGACCGTACCACTTGGGCGCGCTTGCCCCGCACGACTGACAGCGCCAGACGGTGCGTGGCCGCGCCACTGAGTCCTACTCCCCCGCCGCGCCGCCGGAGGCGGCACCCGAGCCACGCTTGCGTGACGGACGGGAAGACGTGGCGGATGCAGAGTCGCCGGACTCCTTGCTCGCCGCCGCACTCACAGGTGCCGCGCCTTCGCCCTTTCGGAACGCCGGCTTGCCCGATGCCTCATCGATGTAGACCTCGATGATGTCGGCCTCTTCCCACTGCCCGGCAAGGATCTGCTCGGAAAGCGGATCTTCGACCAGCCGCTGGATAGCGCGACGCAGAGGACGCGCTCCGAGAGCGGGATCGAATCCTTCGTTGGCGAGCATCGAGCGAGCCTCGGAGGTCAACCTGATGCCCATGCCCCGACCGACAAGCTGGTCGCGCAGGCGGCCGATCATGAGGTCGACGATCTGCTCGGCCTCCTCGTGAGTGAGGTCGTGGAAGACGATGACCTCGTCCACGCGGTTGAGGAACTCGGGCCGGAACATCTTCTTGAGCTCTCCGGTCACACGCTCCTTGAGGTCCTCATAGGCCAGACCGTCACTCGTATCGGCGCTGAAGCCGAGGCGCTGGCCCTTCACGATGTCTCGCGCACCGATATTGCTCGTCATGATGACGATGGTGTTCTTGAAGTCCACCTTATGGCCCTGGGCGTCGGTCAGGCGACCCTCCTCGAGGATCTGCAGCAGCACGTTGAACACATCGGGATGCGCCTTCTCGATCTCATCGAAGAGGATCACCGAGTACGGACGGCGCCGTACGGTCTCCGTGAGCTGTCCGCCCTCATCGAAACCGACGTAACCGGGAGGCGAACCGATAAGCCGACTCACCGTATGCTTCTCCATATACTCACTCATGTCGAGCTGTACGAGCGCATCTTCACTGCCGAAGAGGAACGCGGAGAGCGCCTTCGAAAGCTCCGTCTTGCCCACGCCCGACGGGCCGAGGAAGATGAACGATCCGGCCGGGCGCCGCGGATCCTTCAGTCCGGCACGAGCGCGGCGTATGGCCTTGCTCACCGAGACGACCGCCTCATCCTGGCCGACGATCCGCTCGTGGATGCTGGCCTCCATACGGAGGAGCTTCTCGGTCTCCTCCTCCGTCAGAGCCGTGACGGGGACGCCGGTCCACATCGAGACGACATCGGCGATCTCGCATTCGGTCACTTCGACGAGTCGGCGTGCCTCGGGCTTGAGCCACTCCTCCTCCATCGCACGTTTCTCCGCGATGACCTGCTTCTCGTTGTCGCGCAGCGCGGCGGCCTTCTCGAACTCCTGGGCCTCGATCGCGGCCTCCTTCTCGGCGCGCACGCGTCGGAGCCGGTCGTCGACTTCCTTGACGCCCGGAGGCGCCGTCATCATCTTGATGCGCATCTTCGAGCCGGCCTCGTCGATGAGGTCGATCGCCTTGTCCGGAAGGAAGCGATCCGAGATGTAGCGGTCGGCAAGGGTCGCCGCAGCCTCTATCGCGGAATCGGTGATCGAGACCCGGTGGTGGGCTTCGTAGCGGTCACGCAACCCCCGCAGGATCTCGACGGTCTCGCTCACGCTCGGCTCGCCGACCATGATCGGCTGGAAGCGGCGCTCGAGCGCAGGGTCCTTCTCGACGTACTTGCGATACTCGTCGAGCGTCGTCGCGCCGATGGTCTGCAGCTCGCCGCGGGCCAGCGCCGGCTTGATGATGCTCGCCGCATCGATGGCGCCCTCAGCAGCACCGGCTCCCACCAGGGTGTGCATCTCGTCGACGAACAAGATGACGTCGCCTCGCTCGCGAATCTCCTTCATGAGCTTCTTGAGCCGGTCCTCGAACTCGCCACGGTACTTCGAACCCGCGACCAGCGCCGCCAGGTCGAGAGTGTAGAGGTGCTTGTCCTTGATGGTCTCGGGCACCTCGTCAGAGGCGATCAGCTGTGCGAGCCCTTCGGCGACGGCGGTCTTGCCGACACCAGGCTCGCCGATGAGCACCGGGTTGTTCTTGGTGCGGCGCGACAGGATCTGCATGACGCGCTCGATCTCGTTGGACCGGCCGATGACGGGATCGAGCTTGCCCTCTTTCGAGGCGCGCGTCAGGTTGCGGCCGAACTCGTCGAGCAGCGCGCCTCCCCCGCCGCCACGACGCTCATCGGTAGCCTCGCCCTGCTTGCCATAGTGCCCCGAGAGCAGCTGGATGACGGCGGAGCGGACCTTGTCGAGATCGGCACCGAGGTTGAGCAGCACCTGTGCAGCGACCCCTTCGCCCTCGCGTATGAGGCCGAGAAGGATGTGCTC
>SKKZ01000058.1 GCA_007123455.1 Coriobacteriia bacterium
CGCCCCGCAGGTGCGCATAGCGAGTGGCATCTTCGAGCGTGTCGAGCGTGAAGTTCTCGGCACCTCGTCGTGCGTTGAACTGATCTAACCCCAGGTAAACGGCATCAGCGCCGTTGTTGACGGCGGCTCGCAGCGACGCGGGCCCTCCGGCGGGCGCGAGCAGCTCGGGTCGTGTCTGAGCGGGAATCCCCGGCATCTTGGCCTCGTCCATCCATCAGTCGGGTAACGGCGTCGCCGTCCAACTGGCATGATAATCGCGCAGCGTGAGACAATGAAAAGCCTGGAGGTGAGTGAGGGGCATGTCAAGCAGGCGTATGCGGGCCCGCCGGTCGCGCGGGAAAGCACGGATCATCCTGGGAGTCGTGAGCGTCGTGCTTCTCGGCGTGCTTGTGCTGCCCCTGTTCGGAGTAGCAGGAGCGTACGCGGTGCTCACTTCGTGGCTGCGCGATCTGCCTGACTACGAGTCACCCGAGGCGTTCGAAGTCGCCCAGACAACCCGCGTGTACTCGGCAGACGGCGTGCTGCTTGCGCGGCTCTACCTTGAGAACAGGACCGTCGTACCACTTTCTCGCATCGCCACCGATCTTGCCGATGCGATAGTCGCAGTCGAGGACGAGCGCTTCTACAGCCACGACGGGGTCGACCTCTACGGTATCGCCCGGGCAGCGGTCAACGACATTCTGGCCGGCGCTCCCGAGGAGGGCGCGTCAACCATCACTCAACAATACATCCGCAACACCGTCCTGCTCGACGAGCGCACGGAGATCTCACTGGCACGTAAGGTCCGCGAGGCGTTCCTCGCCCGGGAGGTCGAGAAACGCAAGACCAAGGACGAGATACTCGAGCTCTATCTCAACGCCATCTACTTCGGTGAAGGGGCGTACGGCGCCCAGGCCGCCGCTCAGACATACTTTTCCAAGGATGCATCGGACCTGAACCTGCCCGAGGCCGCCCTTCTCGCCGGCCTGCCGCAGCAACCCAGTCGTCTTTCGCCCTACACGAACCCGGATGGAGCAGTGAGGAGGCGCAATATCGTTCTATCGCGCATGCTCGCCAACGGCTACATCACCGCGGAAGAGTTCGAGGAGGCCCGGCAGGCGCCGCTCGAGCTGGATCGGGCACCACTTCCGACCGACGGCATCTATCACGCACCCTACTTCGTGGCTCATGTGAAGCAACTTCTTCAGCGGGAGTACAGCTCTGCGCTGGTATTCGAGGGAGGCCTCGAAGTCCACACCACGCTGGACATGAAGATGCAGGCAGCAGCCGAGAAGGCTGTCTTCGAGTCACTCGGAGAGCCTGCGGATCCCGACACGGCTCTCGTGTCGATCGACCCTCGGGACGGCGAGATCAAGGCACTTGTCGGTGGCCGGGACTTCGAAACCAACAAGTTCAACCTGGCGACCCAGGGTAGGCGCCAACCAGGCTCGGCCTTCAAGACGTTCGTGCTGGCAGCAGCCCTTGAAGCCGGGATGCCACCCACATACCGTTTTGACTCATCCTCGCCGGCGCGAATACCGACCGAGCCTCTGTGGGAAGTCTCGAACAGCGAGGGTCGCGGTCGTGGCTTCATCACGTTGGACTCCGCCATCAGATCATCGGTCAACACCGTCTTCGCCCGACTGATCTGGGAGTTGAACGACGACGAGAGCACGGGTGCCGAGAAGGTCGCCGAGATCTCGAAGCGCATGGGCATAACCACGCCCCTGCCGCCGTATCCTTCGATTGCTCTGGGCTCACAGAACGTAACCCCTCTCGAAATGGCTTCGGCGTACGGCACTCTGGCAACCAGCGGCGTTCACTACGAGCCCACGGCGATCACCAAGGTCCTCGATCGTCATGGCGACGTCGTCTTCGAGGCTGAGCCGGAAGGCGTACGCGCACTGGAGCCGGAAATCGCAGGTGAGATGAACACCATGCTGCGCGGCGTTATCACCGGAGGGACTGCACGACAGGCAAACATCGGACGTCCGGCAGCCGGCAAGACCGGCACCAGCCAGAACTATCGCGACGCATGGTTCGTCGGATACACGCCCGACCTGGTGACCGCGGTATGGGTCGGCTTCTACCAGGAAGAGAAGCCCATGCTGAACGTCCGCGGACGCAGAGGGTTCGGTGGCACTGTGGCAGCTCCCATCTGGGCCACCTACATGCGTGCAGCACTCGAAGGCCGACCCGCGCTCGACTTCGAGCAGTTCGGGAAGCCTGACTACACCGTCGTGCAGACCCCCGTGCAGGTAACCGTGCCGAACCTCGTGGGGATGACCGTCCCGGAGGCGCGCAACGCAGTCGAGGCTTCTCAGCTCGGGCTTGCAGCGGCAGAGGTGTTCCACGACTCCGTGGCTCCCGGGACGATCATCTCCCAGAACCCTGCGGGCGGTTCGAATGCGCGGCTCAACTCCGTTGTAACGGTACAAGTCTCGAAGGGCCCCGAACCTGCTCCCGAGCCTGAGCCTGAGCCCGAACCGCTGCCGCCGCCGAGAGACGATACGACCGGCACGGTCGAACCCCCCAACAACTGATGA
>SKKZ01000237.1 GCA_007123455.1 Coriobacteriia bacterium
TCCTGAGGGAAGAAGCAGGCCGAGGTCTCCTCACCTCGTTAAACAGGGGTAAGACGCCTTTAAGCGTCGACAATGATCTTGCACTCGCTGCCTAGATAGAGCAGCGACGCCGCCCGGTGTGCGTCTCCGACACCGGTAACGGCGCCAATCAGGAGACTCACCGGACCGGAGTTCGACGGCACTCCGTAAGGGACATCCGAGCCGACTAGGAACGGGTACGCGGGCCACCGTGCGTCACCCGAACCGAATGCTAATCGGTGGCTGAGCCTGGAGATGCTTCCCAGGGGGGTGTCGTGGACCGGAGTTCGATTCTCCGCGCCTCCACCAGCGAATCTACGAGCGGGACCCTTGTGGGTCCCGCTCGCGTTATCTCCCGCTGTGCGGGTATGCTGGAACGACGGCGCGCGGAGCGGTCTCGGATCCGGGAGCTGCCACCGGGAGGCGAAACCATGGCCGACCGACTATCGGACGACGAACGCCGAAACGATCGTCCCCTCGTAGCCATCGATGACATGCCGATTCCGGCGTGTCTCTGCGATGCTGCGGGTGAGATCGTATGGGCCAATCGCCTCTGGCGATCGGCCCTCTCTCAACCCGGCATCAGCGCGACCGCTCCGGTCACCACCGATGCCGTCCCGAATCTGAGAGCGCACCTTCGTGAGGCCCTCGCTCGCGGTGTGCCTACGGACTTCGAGGTGACACTGCACGATGCGGACGGTCGGGAGTCTGTGTTTCTCGGTCGGTGTGCGCCGGTGGCGAACACCGATGAGCCACGTGCGGTCTCGATGTGTGCGCTGCTCGATGTCTCGGGGATGCGGCGCCGGGAGGCGCAGCTCTCCTTCATGGCTACGCATGACCCACTTACCGGGCTGCCGAACCGTCGTATGTTCGAGGACGCACTCGTCCGTGCGGTGGCCCGTGCCAGACGCGGCAAACCCGGCGCGCTGCTCATGCTCGACATCGACAACCTCAAGTCCTACAACGACACGCTCGGTCATCCCCAAGGCGATCAGGCGCTCGTCAACGTCGCCCTGCTCCTGCAGACTCACGTCCGGTCCGGTGACATGCTCGCACGCGTCGGTGGTGACGAGTTCGGGGTCATCTTCGAGGCCACCTCACTCGGGGAGGCGGCCGAGATCGCGGAACGGATGCGCCGCGCCGCGTCCGAGGAATCGTTCGTCGCGGACGCGCGCGAATTCGAGCTGGGCCTGAGCGGCGGGGTCATCCTCTTCGACGGTGACGAGGAGGTTCACGTGCTCATGGACGCCGCGGATGCAGCGCTCTACGAAGCGAAGGAGGACGGTCGCAACCGTCTCGTCGTTCGCGATGCAGGAGCCACTCCGACACGCGGGGCGGACGCGCGCTCTGCTGCGAGAATCCGTCGGGCCCTCGCCGCTAGACGGTTCCGCGTGCACTATCAGCCGGTCGTCCGCTTGGCTGACGGTGAGACGGTCTACTTCGAGTCGCTGGTACGGATGATCTCCGACTCCGGAGACCTGGAGATGCCCTCGAGCTTCCTGCCGGCAACCGGGCGCCTCGGCCTGATGCCGCGGCTCACGAGACTCGTCGTCGATGAGGTGCTTGAGGCACTCGCTACCGTCGCCGCCGCGCGCGTTTCGGTGAACCTGAGCGGCTCGGATCTGCTGGACCGGGAGCTCCCTGCCTATATCGAGCGGGGGCTCGCCGATGCGGCGGTGCAACCCTCTCGTCTTGCGTTCGAAGTGGCGGAAGCCGACGCGGTGGCCTATCGGGATGCCCTCCCCGCATGGCTGGAGCGATTCGGGTCGGAGGGCTGCTCCCTGGTGCTCGACCATTTCAGTGCGGGGGAAAGGGGGCTCCGGCTGGTTCGTGAGCTCCCCTTCGACCAGGTGAAGATCGACGTCACGACCCTCGTCGGGCTCACGGAAGGGCCCGGCGACCCCGGTTATCTCGAAGCTGTCAGACGTGTGGTCGAGTCACACGGGCTCGATGCGGTGGCGTCGCGTATCGAGGACCCGGAGGTGATGGAGCGCGTTCGAGCAGCGGGCTTCGGCTTCGCTCAAGGCTACGATATCGGAAGGCCGCGGATGTCTCCGTCGTAACGGCACTCCCGTGTGGGGTGCGCGCGTACACGCTGCGGCCGTGCGTCGCGGATGCGCGTCGGTTAGAATCCGTTCAGCACCAAGATGGATCGCATCGTCACCGGCATGCTCCGGTGACGTTTCTATGAAGACGTGAGGTATGAGATGGAAGAACTGGTAGCCGGACTGCCGCCATACATCAAGTATGTGGTGCTCACCTTCGTGCCCTGGGTGGAGCTCCGTGGCGCGGTTCCCTGGGCGGTACAGCAGGGAGACCGCGCATACCTGCCGCTGATTGTGTTCACTAACATGATGATATTCTGGCCGACCTACTTCGGGCTGGAACTCATCTACGAGCTGATCCCCGAGCACACGTGGCTCCATCGCAAGCTCGAGCGCATCCGCACGAAGGCGCATCCCTCCGTGGAGAAGTACGGAGTGATCGGGCTCGCGGTCTTCGA
>SKKZ01000217.1 GCA_007123455.1 Coriobacteriia bacterium
CTGCTTGCCCCGGAGGGAACGGGTGAGGATGCCTGGCGCGGCCCCGATGACTCACCGGGCGACGGCGTGCCCGTGCTCGGCACGATGGACGAAGCATCGCGTGTGGTGGCCGAGCACTCCATCGACCGGCTCATCGTCGTCTCCCCGGTCGAGCTGCGTGGTTTCATCGAGCGTCTCACCGTCGCCGACGAGATCGACGTGCGTATCGACGTGGTGCCCGAGCTCTACGAGGTCTTTATCGGCACGCTCGACAGCGTGGTGGCAGACATCCCGCTCATGGAGATCACCCGCACCGGCACACCGAGGTGGTACACCGCGGCCAAACGTGTGACCGACATCGTCGCATCGGTGCTGCTCATCGTGGTGCTCTCTCCGGTGCTGCTGCTTGCCGCGCTTGCCGTGCTGCTCACGATGGGCTGGCCGGTGCTCTACATCCAGGAGCGCTCCGGCGCCGACCTTCGTCCCTTCAAGCTGCTGAAGTTCCGCACGATGGTGCGCGATGCCGAGTCGGATTCCGGTCCGGTTCTGGCCAGCCAGAACGACACGCGTATCACGCCGGTCGGCCGCTTCCTTCGCACCTACCGGATCGATGAGCTTCCCCAGCTCTTCAACATCCTCATCGGCGACATGAGTTTCGTCGGCCCGCGGCCCGAGCGCCCGTACTTCACCGAGCGCTACTGCACCGAGATCCCCGGCTACCGCGAGCGGTTCCGTATCAAGCCGGGAGTGACCGGCCTGGCGCAGGTTTCCGGAGATTATGCGACGACTCCGGAGCGCAAGCTGAAGTACGACCTCATCTACCTGTATCATCAGACACTCTCGATGGACCTGCAGATCATGGTAGACACTTTGCGCGTCGTGCTGAGCGGCCGCGGCGCGAGGTAGGAGAGCGAGTGGGTAAGTCCGGCAAGAAGCGTCACAAGGGCGCAAGCGCGAAAGGTAAGCCTGCACCGGTGGCGCTGTCGGCACCTCAGCGCGTCACATGGATATGCCTCCACGTGCTGGTCTTCAGCGTCCCCCTTGCGATGAGCAACTGGACGTGGCTTCCGGGCGTGACGATGCCCTTCACCTTCGACCAGTTCGACATCGTCAAGGTCTTCCTGCAGCGCGGCATCACGCTCGTGGCCTTCGCGGCGTGGGCGTACCACGTGCTCGTCAACGGTGGGACCGTGCGCCGGACCAAGGTCGACTACCTCATCCTTGCCGTGCTCGGGTGGATCGCGCTTTCCACGATCTTTTCCATCCATCCACCCACCGGCACGTTCGGCAAGTACCGCCGGTTCGAGGGGCTCATCTCGTTCGTGAACTACGCGGCTATCTATTTCCTCGCCGTCCAACTCCTCGATCGCATGTCGCGCATCCGCTCGATCGCCCGCACGCTCTTCTTCTCGGGCACGCTCGTGAGCCTCTACGGCGTGATGCAGTACCTCGGCGTCGACCCCGCCACCTGGGGCCGCCTGCCCTTCGAGCCCAACCGCGCGTTCTCGACGTACGGTAACCCCAACCTGCTCGGAGGCTTCCTCGTCATCGCGCTGCCGGTCGCGCTCGCACTTGCGCTCTCGGAGGAGGACGAGCGGTGGAGGATCGGCTATTGGGCCGGCTTCCTGCTGACCACCCTCTGTTGGCTCGTCGCGTTCACGCGGGGCGCGTGGATCGCCGGGGCGGTCGCGCTCATCGTGCTCGTCATCGCGGCATGGCGGATGCGCACGAAGCTCACGCGGGTGGACTGGTCGTTCGCCGGCGTCATCGCCGCGCTCGCGGCGTTGGTCGTGGGGCGCAGTCTCACCGCCGATGATGCGGTGATGAACGTATGGGCGCGGCTCTCGTCCATCTTCGAGTTCGGCAGGGGCAGCGCGCTCACGCGCTTCCAGATCTGGGACTCGGCGTGGCGCGCGACGCTCGACCGTCCCGTCTTCGGATTCGGGCCCGACACCTTCCGGCTCATCTTCCCCGGCTACAAGCCGGTCGAATACGTGCAGGTCGCCGGGCACCAGTCCGTCGCCGACAACGTGCACAACTACCCGCTGCAGCTGATGGCGGCGATCGGAATCCCGGGCCTGCTCCTGCTCTACGGACTCTTCGTAGCGGTCGCCGTCCTGTCGTTCAGGACGGCGTTCGTCCGCCCCGAGGGCGAAGTCGGCACGGGCCGTCTCGTGCTCGCGGGATTCTGGGCCGCAGCTATCGGCTATCTCGTCCATCTGAGCTTCGGCATCTCGGTCACCGGCTCGACCTTCCTGCTCTGGGTGGCGATGGCGGCCCTCATGGGACCGGGTGCGCGCGCCGTCGAGGTCAGACCGCCCTCGTGGGGGGTGTATGCCGCGTACACGGTCATCGGCGTGATCGCGATCGCGTCGGTCGCCAACATGGTCTACCTGCGTGCCGACAACCACTATCTGAACAGTCGGCTCGGCAACGTCTATCAGGAGCGGCTCGAGCGCGTCGAGGCGGCGGTGAGACTCAATCCGTACAACGACATGTACCGCGCCGAGCTCGGCGTCGTGCA
>SKKZ01000271.1 GCA_007123455.1 Coriobacteriia bacterium
GACGGAAAGGGATACGAGCCACCGGCGGGGCATCTGATGCCGTTCTCGACACGTCAGCCGTTCCGCGCGATGTTCAATCCCTTCAACTGAGAGCAGACCCCCCGAATCCTTACGCGCTCCGTACGCGGTGCGGCCGTGCGTCGCGGATGCGTGTCGGTTAGAATCCGGTCAGCACAAGGACGGATCGCATCGTCACCGGCATGCTCCGGTGACGTTTCTATGAACGTGAGGCATGAGATGGAAGAACTGGTAGCCGGACTGCCGCCATACATCAAGTATGTGGTGCTCACCTTCGTGCCCTGGGTGGAGCTCCGTGGCGCGGTTCCCTGGGCGGTGCAGCAGGGAGACCGCGCATACCTGCCGCTGATTGTGTTCACTAACATGATGATATTCTGGCCGACCTACTTCGGGCTGGAACTCATCTACGAGCTGATCCCCGAGCACACATGGCTCCATCGCAAGCTCGAGCGCATCCGCACGAAGGCCCATCCCTTGGTGGAGAAGTACGGAGTGATCGGGCTCGCGGTCTTCGTCTCGATCCCGCTCCCCGGCACCGGAGCATACTCGGGGACGGCGGCGTCATGGCTGCTCGACATGGGGTGGCGCAGGGCCTTTCTTGCCGTCTGCCTGGGAGTTCTGATCGCGTTCACCGTCGTATGGGGACTCTCAGAGGCCGTAGCTGCAGGCATACTGGCGTTCCAGGGCTTCAGGGCCAGATGAGGACCGGGTGCCGTTGACGGGTGACACCGGGTACTACCGCACGCTCGACCGTGTCCGACTGGCACTCGCCGGTGAGCCGGGCGAGCCGTGCGTCGGAGTGACCTTCCTGTCTGACGCGGTGATTCGTGCGCTTGCGTGGGGCTCATCTGCCGATTCACCGCTCGTTACAGCCGTGTGCAGCCGTTTGTCGCCGGATTTCGCTTTCGTCGTGTCGTGGGAGCATGAGGCCGCCGCTGTCTGCACGTCGGTCGCGGAGTGCGGGACGGTGCCGTTCTGGGTCGTGCGGGGACCGCTGGATGCAGTGGCGGCCGAACGCGGCTGGAACGAGACGCTTGCCAGGTCTGCACGTGGGGCTGCTGAGCTTCTCGACACTCTCGATGAGGCGGTGGCAGCGGCCCGGGACTCCATTCGCGTCGCCGCGGAGAGCGGGGCCGGAGCAATCGTTGTCGCCGAGGATCTCGCGGGGGCCTCGGGACCGCTCGTCGCCCCCGATTTTGCGCTCAGTGAGATATTGCCGCGCCTGGCGCGTCTCTCCTCGGCGGCTGCAGAAGCGGACCTCCCGGCCGTCTGGCATTCCGATGGCGACACGCGCAACTTCCTTGCGGCCGCGGCACGTGCAAGATTCGCAGGCGTGCATCCCGGAGGACTCGATTCCGAAGCTTTCCAGCAGCTTCACGGCACTGCGCGGCAGGAGGGCATGGCCGTACTCGGCGGGATACCCGGTTCTGCTCTGCGGACGGGCGTTCCCGCGGCCCTGCGTGCGGCCACCTCGGCAGCGCTCATCGCACGCTCCGGGGGCCTTCTCGTGTGCGACGATGGGGGAGTGAGTACCGGTGAGGAGCTCGGCGCTCTCATCACTGCACTTCACGCTGCTCGTGGTGGAGGCTATGCCACGCGCTAGGCGTACGCGCGTCTCATGCGCTCGCGTTCCAGCGCCGATATACCACAACGAACGGGCTACATTGACCGCGACGTGGTGCGTGCTAGGATTGTCGCGGCGCCCGGGTGCGCCGCTTCTGTGTTGGTATCCGTGCGGCGGCGGGCAACACGCTGACGACCCATCAGGAGGTGTCCGTGGCTCTCGAGGGCAACCTCAAAGACTTCTCACTTGCCGACATGTTCCGGCTGCTGTCATCGGGCGGGAAGACCGGCACGCTCTACCTTGTGCGCCCTGACGCGGAGGGTAAGGTCTGCTTCCGAAAGGGTCGGGTCTACTTCGCCTCTTCGAACTACAATCGCCAGTCGCTCGGCAAGCGGCTCGTCGAGGCCGGAGTGATCTCGGAGAAGCATCTGCGTCAGGCGCTCGGCCTGCAGAAGATACAGAAGAAAGAGAAGGCTGCCCGCAGAATCGGCCAGATACTCGTTGTGGAAGGCTATCTGGAGGCAGGTGCTCTCGAGAACTTCATCCAGGAACAGATCAACGACACGCTCTTCGACCTGTTCCGCTGGGAAGAAGGCGATGTGCGCTTCGAGCCCGACGACACATGCGATGATGAGGACATCGGTATCTCGGTGTCGGTCGAGAACATCATCATGGAGACGTCGCGACGCCTCGAGATGTGGAACCGTATCCGCCAGAAGATACCTTCGATGGATACCCGCTTCGTCATGGCGGCCGCTCCGGGAGAGAAGTCCATCGAGATCCACCTGAAGCCCAGGGAGTGGATGCTCATGTGCTATCTGCACGGAGGCAAGTCCGTCACCGAACTGAGCGCGCTCACCGGCTACAACGACTTCGAGACTGCGAAGATCCTCTACGGCATGAGCGCCGCCGGGTTGATCGAGGTACTCGGAGCGCCGGATGAGGCACTCGCAACGGAATAGCCATGTCCGGCCACGGATCGTCTCTCGAGAAGGATCTGACCTCCGAGCAATTCGTTCAGTTTCGGGACTACATCCGCGAGCACTCGGGAATCCATCTCGAGGAAACGCGTATCGACTCGCTGCGTATCTCACTCGTGACCCGGGCGACACGCTTCGGGTTTGACTCCCTGGAACAGTACTTCGCTCTGCTGAGTGCCGACGAAGGTGAATTCCGTGAGCTCATGAACCTCGTCACGATAAACGAGACGAGCTTCTTCCGCTTCCCGGCCCAGTTCGAGGCCTTGCGCACCTTTGTCGTCCCCGAGATCCTCGATGCCCGCAGCTCCGCCGTGCGTTCATTTCGGGCATGGTCCGCGGGATGCTCGACGGGCGAGGAGCCGTATACCATCGCCATGAGCTTGCTCGACGCAGGCATAGAGTCTCTCGGTCACCGTGCTGAGGTGCTCGGGACCGACGTATCGACTCACGCACTCGAGCGGGCGAAGACGGGCGTCTATCCGCCGCGTGCGCTACTCAACGTGCCCCGCGAAGTCGTGACACGGTACTTCGAGCCCACCGCTGCCGGTCATCGCGTTACCGAGCCGGTCCGACAGGCCGTGGACTTCCGCTACCAGAACCTCATCAAGGAGCCGTCCCCGACCGCACTCATGGGCAACTGGGACGTCATCTTCTGCAGGAACGTGACCATCTACTTCCGCATCGAATCGACTCGCAGGGTCGTGGAGAACCTCTTCGAGAGCCTGAATCCCGGTGGCTACCTGTTCATCGGACATTCGGAGACGCTCACAGGTATCACGGATCGCTTCGAGACCGTCGAGGTGGGGGGCGTGTTCCTGCATCGCAAACCTGCACCCGCGCCGGTGACGGGTGTCTCTCTTCCCGAGACCGTTGATGGGCATAACAGTGGGCGGGATGTGCGTGCACCGCGTGAGGCGGGGCATCCCGAGCAGAGACCAGCCAGGCTGCCACGCGTGCTACCTGCGGAACAGCGCCGCCCTGTCGACGTCGCCATGCTGCTCGAGACCGCACGCGAGGCCTCCGGAGACGGCCGTCCGCACGAGGTGCTCGAGGTCACGCGGGAGCTGTTTGCCCTGGAGAGCGAGAATGCGGAGGCACATCTGCTTGCTGCGCGGGCATACGCTGACAACGGTGACTTCGATGAAGCCTTCGCCAGCACCCAGGAGGCGTTGCGGATCGAACCGTCGCGGGCTTCGGCCCGCTACATGCTCGGGCTGATCCACTTGAGGTCCGGGCGACCCGAAGCTGCGATCGCCGAGTTCCGGCGAACGGTGTACGCCGACGATGACTTCGCGCTTGCACATCTTAACCTGGGAAATCTCTTCCGGTCCCGCAATGATCTCCGCCAGGCCTGTCACGCTTACGAGAGCGCCGTGCGGGCGCTCGAGCGCTCGCCCGACGGTCCGTGGAGCGCGTTTCTCGGCGGCTTCGACCCTGACCTTCTGCTCGTGACGTGCCGACGCACTCTCGATGAGTGCCGTCGGCTGGGGGGACACGGCTAAAGGCACGCCCACGATAGGGCGATACCTACTCCTAGAAGAGTGTGCCGAACGTCACAGACGGAGGGAGTCAGGGATGGCCAGCGCGCGGATACTCGCGGTGGACGACAGTCCCACCATCCTCGCGATGCTCGAGGAGATACTGGTTGCAGCCGGCTACGAGGTGCTGACCGCCGAGGACGGTGCGCAGGCGCTCGAGTCCGCCCGCGCCGAGATGCCCGATTTGATCCTCCTCGACGTGATGCTCCCGAAGCTGGACGGATATCGGGTCTGCCGCCTGCTGAAGTTCGACCAGAAGTACAAGAACATCCCGGTCATCATGCTCACGGCCAAGACCGAGGAGCAGTCGATGGCTACCGGCTTGCGTACCGGGGCCGACCAGTACCTCACGAAACCCGTCGAGCCCGAGCGGCTCCTCGAGGCCGTAGCCGCCGAGCTCGGCAAGGCACAGGGCTGAGGAGGCCATGCAGATGGTTGAGACGGGCATGATGGGCACGCGTGTGATCGACGCCCTGGTGAAGACCGGCGTGGTCACCTCCGACCAGATTCAAACGGCCGAGGGAGAGGCGGTTGCCGCCGGGGTCCCGGTTGGCCGGCTGCTTATCGAGCAGGGTGTTGTATCGGTGGGTGATGTCGGGACAGCGCTCGAGCACGAGCTTGGAGTGCCGCGTGTCGACCTGTCGAGCTACGCACCCGATGAGGCTGCGCTTTCCCTTATACCGGCGGAGACGGCCCGGGCGCGCTCGGTACTCCCGTTGTTCGAGATCGACAACATGCTCACCGTCGCCATCGGTGAACCAGCTGACGTGTTCGAGCTCGATATACTCGCGGGTGAGCTCGATATGGAGATCGAGGCGGTGCTGGTCGAGCCCGCGTCACTGCGTCACGTCATCGAGAGCCTGTTCGGCCCGGCCGAGGTCGAGGAGCCGGCTTCTGCTACTCCGCCGCCGATCACGGTACAGGAAGAACCCGAGCTCCCCACGACCACCGGGCCGATCATGGGCGAAGAGGTGACCGATCTTCTGGCGACGGACCCGCTGGAGCCCGCCGACCTCATCGCCGAGGTGATGGAGGCGGCCCCCGCACCCGATGTCTCCGGGATCGACCTCGATGTGCTCGCGGTCGCTGATGTCGGCAAAGCCGCGGTGCTCGTGTCCGACATTCTCACGGACGCCGTGCGCAAGGGTGCGTCCGGTATCCACCTTCTCCCGTACAAAGACGACTTCTTCCTCGTCTACCGCATCGGGGGACGGCTCGAGAAGGTAGCGAGTGCCCCGCTGTCGCTGCAGGCGGCGCTCGTCGACGGAGTCAAGGCGTATGCGCGTCTCGGTGCGGTTCCGGGTACGGTACCGGCGATCGGCAGGCTGAAGTCGCGGATCGCCGACCGCGAACTCGTGCTGACGGTCTCCGTCGTGCCGACCGTGTCGGGCCAGAGGCTTGTCATCTCGCTCGCGGCGGATCCGGGACCACCTCATGATCTTGAGAGACTTGGCGTGCCCGAGGCCGAGCGCCGTGCACTGCACGCGATGGTGGAGCGCGGCAGAGGCATGCTCCTGGTCTGTGCGCCCGTGGCCGGAGGTCGAAGCGCCACCTACTACGCTCTGCTGGCTCATGCGGCCGCGGCGGGCAAGACGGTGTACTCGGTCGAACGCTCGGTCGAGTATGAGATTCCTGCAGTGGCCCAGGTTCTCGTCACTCCCGGCTCACCGGTCGGAGCGGCCGCGTATTTCGCCGCGGGCATGCGCCAGGACACCGACGTGATGGCGATCGATTCACTGCAGACGGTAGAAGACATCCATCTCGCGATCGAGGCTGCGGGGCTCGGCAAGCTCGTGATAGCGACCTTCTCCGGCGGCGGGATCGTTGCCGGTGTGCATCGCATGCTGGACATGGGAGTCGAGCCTGCGAGCCTCGCCGCTGCCCTCACGTTCGGAGTGGGCCAGCGCCTGGTGCGCACGACGTGTCCGAACTGCGCGCAGGACGAGCGTAATCCGATCGTGACCGAGCTTCCCGGTGCCGCACCGGGGCTCGTGTCTCGTGCAGGCATGGGATGCTCGAAGTGCGCCATGAGCGGTTTTTCCGGGGTCACCGGGTTGTTCGAGGCGCTCCCGTTCGCCGAGTCGGTACGCGCGGCGATCGCCGATGGCGTGGACGCCGGTCAGCTCGCTGAAAAGGCCCAGGCGGCCGGGATGCGTCCGCTGCTTGCTGCCGGCCTTGCCAGGCTGGAAGAGGGCGTTGTCAGCGCGGCCGAGCTCGATCGCGTCCTACGGTTCGCGCAATGAGTGTGTCGATGATGACATCCTCGGTCGACACGCAGTCCGTCTCGGCGCTCGCATTCAGCGCAGCGGGTGAGCGCTACGCTCTTCCCGTCGACCGCGTCCGCGAGGTCCAGCAGATCGTAGCGTTCGCCGAGGTGCCCGATGAGACCGGTAAGGTTATCGGCATGATCGACATCCGGGGCGAGATCGTTCCCGCGATCGATTTTCGCATGCTCATCGGGATGTCGCCGGAGCGATACACGCTCGAGACACCGATGATCGTCGCGTGCAGCTCGCGGGGCCCGGTCGCTCTCGTGGTCGAAGCGGTCGACACGGTAGTCGATCTTCCTACTTCGAGTGCAGAACCCCTTCCCGCGATCCACCCGCTCGCACCGCGGATGCTCGGTGTGTACCGGCTCGGCGACGCTCTCGTGTTCCTTCTCGACGTCGATGCGCTGCTCGAGCAGGTTGCCCTGCCCGATGTCGCAAGGACCGAGACCGATGAGTGACGCGCGCGACATCAGGGAGTCACTCGCCGCCGAGGCCGGGGAGATCCTGCGCCAGCGTGCGGAGGCGCTCGCGCGCACGGCCGAGGAGGATACGGCGCACGAGCGCACCGCGCTGCTCGTGTACCGGGTCGGCGCGCACTGGTACGCGGTGGCCGTCGACGAAGTCAGAGAGATCTCCCGGGATCACGAGGTCACATCGCTCCCGTGTGTGCCTGACTTCGTACGAGGCGTCGTCAGCATCCGTGGTGAGATCGTGTCGGTCACCGACGCCGCCGTGCTCATGGGTATCTCACGGTCTGACCGCTGCACTCCGGATCCTGTGGCCGTAGTGCTCCAGAACGACGAGTGCACGACGGCACTCATCGTCGATGAGGTCGGTGGCATCGTCGACGTTCCGGCATCCGGCGTTGAGCCGCCACTTCCCCACATGGACCAGACCCAGGCCGAGTACATCACCGCGACGGTCTTCCTCGGTGATCGTCTGGTAAGCATGGTGAACGTGGATCGCATCCTGCAGCCGGTCGGCGCAGGCCCAGAGTAGGAATCGTCCAGGAGGAAATGATGGCACGTACACTCACGACAGCATTCAGAAGCAAGTTCCTCTACAAGTACTCCGCGGCCACCATAGCGCTCGCGTTGCTCTTCAACGCGATTCAATGGTTCATCGTCTACTTATCGTTCGGAGACGAGATCAGCGCCATGTTCGTGTGGGACAACGCAGATCGCCTCTTGGGACTCGGCGTCGGGCTTATCGGCATCGCCGCGGCCTGGGTTGCCGCACTGGTGCTCATCGGCAACCACTTCATGCGTCCGTTGCAGCTGGTGGTCGAGAGCGTGCGTGCGGCATGTCAGGGAGAGATCGGTCGCAAGGTCGAGATCGACTCAGCCGATGAGTTCGGTGTGCTCGCGCGCTCCTACAATCAGATGATCGATCTCATCGTCTATCTGGTCCGCCAGACCCACGAGTCGTCCAGGCGTCTCTCTCTCTCGGCGAGCGAGATCCTCTCCGCTACCGAGCAACAGGCCTCCGGCGCGGCCGAGCAGGCGGCATCGATCAGCCAGACGACCGCCACGATGGAGGAGCTTGCCGCCACGTACCGGCAGATCGCCGACAACGCGAACCAGGTCGTGAGCATGGCCGAGGCGTCCCTCGGCAGTGCCGAGAGCGGGCAGCATGCAGTGATGAACACGCTTGCAGCGATGGAGGAGATCAAGACTCACAGTCAGTCCTCGGCGAATCGCATCCTCACGCTCAGCGAACGCAGCCAGCAGATCGGTCAGGTGCTGACCATCATCAACAGCATCGCCGATCAGACGAAGATCCTCGCGCTGAATGCGGCCATCGAGGCCGCACGCGCGGGTGATGCCGGCAAGGGCTTTTCCGTGGTCGCGGTGGAGATCCGTAAGCTTGCCGAGTCGGTTGTCGACTCGACGGCTGAGATCTCGACGATCATGACGGAGATCCAGTGCGCCGCCAACGACCTTGTCATCGCGACCGAGCAGGAGCTCGCCCAGGTACAGGGCGGTGTGGAGCTCGCACACGCTACCGGGGACAACCTCGGACAGATACTCGAGACGGTAGAACGGACCACGATCGCCGCCAAAGAGATCAGCGCTGCGACCCAGCAGCAGAAGAGCGCGACCGACCAGGTAGTGAAAGCGATGCGCGAGGTCGCAGCGGTCGCCCAGCAGACTGCGGCGGGCGGTCGTCAGGTCGCGTCGACAGCAGAGCAGCTCGCAGCGATAGCGACGGAGTCGAGCCAGGTCGGCTCGGCGTTCCGGATCGTCGAGTAGCCGGCCCCACGCGGCACGGGGGGAGCAGGCACATGGCAGAGTTCGATCGCAGCGCGTTCATCGGCCGGTTCCAGGAGGAAGCGACCGACTTGCTGCAACGCCTCAACGAGGGCGTCATCAGGCTCGAGGGCGACCCGGCTGATGTCGAACTCATCGACCAGATGCTGCGCGACACGCATACGCTCAAGGGCTCATCGCGCATGGTGGGCCTCGTTGAGATCTCCGATGTCGCACACCGGCTCGAGGACGTCATGGTTGCCGTGAGAGAAGGCGCGATCGTCTACTCGCCGGCGATGAGCGAGCACTTCTTCGATGCCCTCGACACCATCGTTCATCTTTCAGAGATCGCGGGTAGTGATAGTGTGCCCGCCGTTGACTTGTGTGCACTGCAGGAACGTCTCGCGGCGCTTGCGGAGAACGGATGCGACTCTGATGGCGGCCGGGGACACGGCGCTTCGGACGCCGGTGAAACGGCGGGCGGTGGTACCGCCACGTACGCGGATGAGACTTCAGCAAGCTCCCCGGCATGCGAGGAGCCGCTTGGCGCAAAGGTGAAGCAAACCATCCGGGTTGACACCGGCCAGGTCGACTCCCTTCTGAACCTTGTCAGCGAGACCGTCATCTCGCAGGTCAAATACGAGCAACGGGTCCATGAGTTGCATCGTTCGGGGGCCGGCTCGGCCGAGGTCTGGCACGCCTGGGTGGAGCTACGCGACGTTCTCGATGCGACGTCTGCTCCCGGGGAAGCCGGTGCTCCCGCACGGCGTGCGGAAGCGGTCGCTGCGTTCGAGCGTCTGCTCTCCGCCGAGCGTGCAGGTCATACAGCGCTCGTCGGGGACCTTGCCGACGACGTTGCACGCGGGAGCACGATCGTCAACGAGCTCCAGGAGCATGGGATGCGGCTTCGCATGCTGCCGGTGGGCACCGTCTTCGCGACGTTCCCGCGCGCCATGCGCGATCTCGCCCGCTCCTTCGGCAAGGATGTGGAACTCGTACTCGAAGGAGAGGACACCGAGCTCGACAAGAAGGTTCTCGAGGCGATCAACGACCCGCTCATCCACATCATGCGCAACGCGGTCGACCA
>SKKZ01000009.1 GCA_007123455.1 Coriobacteriia bacterium
CCGAAGCCGAGCGACGTCAGGCCAAGCACGATATCCGCTCCATCGAAGACATCGTTGTCGAGCTGCTCCGAAACGCGCGCGACGCGCATGCCCAGCGTATCTTCATCGCCACCACCCGCGACGGAGACCGTCGGCTCCTCACCATGATCGACGACGGCGTCGGCATACCTTCGACGCATCATGATGCGGTGTTCGAACCGCGCGTCACCTCCAAGCTCGATACGATGGTGATGGATCGTTGGGGGGTCCACGGGCGGGGCATGGCCCTGTTCTCGGTAAGGGCCAACGCGCCGACCTGTCGTATCGCCGCCTCCGACACCCACCGCGGCACGTCCGTGACACTCTCGGCCGAGAGTGCCCTGATGCCCGAGCGGGCCGATCAGTCCAGCTGGCCCGTACTTGAGCGCGACGAGAGCGGCATCCTCCGGGTCACACGTGGACCGCACAACATAATCAGGCGAGTCCTCGAGTTCGCATGCGAGCATCCCGAACTCGACGTCCACCTCGGATCGCCCGCAGAGATCGCCGCTACCTTGTGCTCGGCCGCCCGGAACACGCTGGACACCTCCGAACTGCTCTTCTGCGACTCCCCCGAACACTTTCCCGTCTGGCAACGTCCTGCGTCGGCGTGCGATGCCGCCGATCTCGTCACGATCACGGCTACGCTCGGTCTTCCGCTTTCAGAGCGGACCGCTCACAGAATCCTTGCCGGTGAGCTCGCTCCTGTAGACACCGTCCTGGCTCAAGCCCAGGTCGAGGAGGAGCCGGCGGCTACTCCGACGCCCGACATCTACCGGGACAGAAGGAGTCTTAAGATCCACCACACCGACCTCGCCCGCTTCAAGCAGGACCTTGCGCGAGCCTTCGACGATCTCGCCGAACGATACTACCTCCACCTTAAGGGTGAACCGAAGGTCAGCGTCACGCGCGACGGCATCAGGGTACGCTTCGAAGTCGAGAAGGAGGAGTGAGGGGTCCTGCCAGCGGTTATGCGCTATAATCGGCGCACGGATAAAGCTTGCGGCTCAGTTCCCGATAACTAGGCTATATGGCGGCCGTCAATGCAGCACACATCTAGCATCTACGCAGCAGAGGAGCACCCGTGGAAGTACTCAAGGTCTCCAGCAAGTCCAATCCCAATTCTGTCGCGGGCGCACTTGCAGGAATCATCCGCGAGCAGGGTCCGGTAGAGGTTCAGACTGTGGGCGCAGGAGCCCTCAACCAGGCGATCAAGGCGATTGCCATCGCGCGTGGGTTCATCGCGCCTTCCGGCCTGGAACTCACCTGCATACCCGCGTTCGCTGATATCCTCATCAACGGCGAGGAGCGGACCGCGATACGCTTGCTCGTCGAGCCACGGGACATGCACCGCTGACGCTTCCGGAGGTGGGATGTGCGGTTCGATCTTCACGTACATACCACCGCGTCTGATGGAACCCTCACGCCTGCCGAACTAGTACGTCGTGCCGCCGCAAGCGAGTTGACAGCGATCGCGATCACCGACCACGACTCTGTGGAAGGCGTACCCGAGGCTCTCGAAGCCGCTGCCTCACTCGCAAGCTCCCCGGTCGTCATTCCCGGTGTCGAGCTCTCGGCGGTCCATGACGGCCGCGACGTGCACATCCTCGGCTATTTCGTCCGCTACGCTGATACCGACCTGCAGGGGCACCTGTTCGACCTTCGAACCGCGCGTATCAATCGTGCCCGCGCGATCGTCGATGCGCTGTCGGCAGCAGGATACGAGCTGTCTCACGACGATGTCATGGCGCTGTCCGGCGGCGGTGCGGTGGGTCGCTCCCATGTCGCCCGCGCGCTTGTGCACCGCGGACACGCCGCAGACGTCTCCGACGCATTCAAGCGCCTGCTCGGCAGGGGTCGTCCATTCTACGTTCCCAAGGACGTACGCACACCCTCAGAGGTTCTGCGCGTCGTTCTCGATGCCGGCGGCGTCCCCGTGCTTGCCCATCCCGCCGTGACCGCGGTTGATGACCTCATACCGTCCCTCGTCGCCGAAGGTCTGGCCGGGCTTGAGGCGTATCACTCCGAGCACACCGCCGAAGACAGCGCTCGCTACGCCGCTCTCGCTGCCGAGCACGGCCTTCTCGTCACGGGCGGCACCGACTACCATGGGCCGACTGCGCCCAATCCGGACCTCGGCGCCATCGAGATGCCGCCTGCCGTATTGTCCACACTGTTCGCAGCTGCCGGGCGCACGCTTCCTCAGCTGCCGTTACGTGCGGACTGACGCCCGCTCCGTGCCGGTCCGAAGCTACACGGGTCCGTGCTACACTCGTCCGGCTATGAGAGAGACCTACCTCATTCGCACCTTCGGGTGCCAGATGAACAAGCACGATTCCGAGCGCGTCGCAGGGCTACTGCGTGCGGACGGCTTGCACCCTGTCGATGAGGCTGAAGACGCTGACGTCGTCGTCTTCATGACGTGCTGTGTACGGGAGAACGCCGACGAACGCCTGCGCGGTCAGGTCGCCTCCCTGAAGAGCGTGAAGGCAGCCCGCGGAGGCCGCCAGACTATCGCCGTGGGCGGCTGTATCGGCCAGCGCGACGGCGAGCGCCTGCTTGACCAGCTACCCCATGTGGATGTCGTCTTCGGCACGCACAACATCTCGCGTCTCACTTCGCTGATCGATGCAGCGTGCTCAGCCCGCGATCCTGTGGTCGAAGTGCTCGAATGCTCGACGGAATTCGCGAGCGACCTGCCCGCCGAGCGCGAACATCGGTGGCATGCCTGGGTCCCCATAACCGTCGGGTGCGACAATTTCTGTACGTACTGCATCGTCCCCCACGTCCGTGGGCGCGAAAGGTCCCGGCCCCTCGAAGAGATCGTCGCAGAGTGCGAACGCCTGGCAGGGGAGGGCGTTGTCGAGGTCACGCTCCTCGGTCAGAACGTGAACTCTTACGGGCGGGACCTCTATGGCTCGCCGCGCTTCGCTGACGCACTCCGCGCTGTGGCCGACACCGGGATCAGCCGAGTGCGATTCGCGACAAGCCATCCAAAGGATCTCTCCGAGGAGACCATCGGAGCGATGGCCGAGGTGCCGCAGGTCATGAGATCCCTTCATCTGCCGGTCCAGTCCGGGTCCGATCGTATTCTGGCAGCGATGAACCGCCGCTACACCAAGCGCTCCTACCTCGACCTCGTCGGGCGCCTGTACGATGCGATGCCGGACCTGGCGCTCTCCACCGACGTCATCGTCGGCTTCCCCGGTGAGACCGAACAGGACTTCCTCGACACGCTCGAAGTCGTCGAGAGCGCTCGCTACGATCAGGCGTTCACCTTTCTCTACTCTCCGAGAGTCGGCACCCCGGCGGCGTCACTCACCGACGTGGTACCGCGCGAAGTGTCACAAGAGCGGTTCGACCGTCTCGTCGAGAAGGTTCAGCGCTCGGCACTCATGAAGAATCGCACGCTCGTCGGAAGCACCCAGAACGTGCTCTTCACCGGCGTTTCGAAACGCGACCCCGGTATCCTCGCGGGTCGCAGCGAAGGTAACAAGGTGATCCATGTGGACCTGCCACCCGATACCCGGGGCGATGCGTTCGCAGGACGTCTTGCACGCGTGAAGATCGATCAGGCCCAGACATGGTTCCTCAGCGGGTACATTGTGGATGAAAGGTCCTCGCCCCCGGCTGCCGCAAACAGCCTCTGACATATAGCGAGGGATGACGACATGAGCGCATCGACGCTGGGGATAATCGCGCCTCACCCGCCCATAATGGTGCGTGAGGTCGGTGGTAAGCGAACCGAGGTGACCTCCGCCTCGATCGACGCCATGCATGCCGCTGCCGCCGCCCTGAGACGCTTCGCGCCCGACACCATCGTGGTCATCTCGCCACACACTCCTGCACTCGCCGATGCCTTCGCCATAGACACAGCACGTCACACCTCCGGTGACCTAGCCCGTTTCGGCGCGCCCCGGTCCACCGTCTCGGCCGAGACGGACACCGAGTTCGCATGGCGGCTCCTCGAACATCTCGAGGCCTCGGGGATACCGGCGGTCTCGCGCGAGGATGCTTCCTCTCTCCAGCCGGGCACCCTCGACCACGGAGTGCTCGTGCCCCTGCATTTCCTCGATCCGGACGGCGCGCACCCGCTCGTCAATGTCTCACTCTCGGGACTCTCCCTCGGGCATCACAGGCTGCTCGGAATCGCAGTGGCCGAGGTCGCTTCCGCACTCGGCCGCCGAATCGTCTTTCTCGCGAGCGGCGACCTCAGCCACCGTCTCCTCCCTGAGGCCCCCGCCGGTTTCTCCCCGCGCGGCAAGGAGTTCGACTCCGTGGTCGTCGAGCATGTGCGCAAGGGTGATCTCGACGACCTCGTCCATATCGACCGCGGCCTCTCGGAAGCGGCGGGCGAGTGCGGCTTGCGCTCTATCATCGCGCTCTCGGGAGTCCTTCCCGGAGCGCCCACACGGGTACTCGCCTATGAGGGCCCGTGGGGGGTCGGATACCTCACAGCGCTCGTCGGCGACGTTGAACCTCCACCGGGAGCCGGGGCGGAAACTACGGAGGACACCGGCCGCAAGGGCGGGAGCGCACGTGATGACGAGCATCCCCTCGTCAGGCTTGCGCGCTCATCCGTCTCGGACCATCTGGAACGCGGAATCGACCCCGTGCCCGACCGGATCGATGATCCGTCGCTCCCCGAGCGCGCCGGCGCTTTCGTGAGCCTGCATCTCGACAACCGGCTCCGCGGCTGCATCGGAACGATATTGCCCACCAAGCCGACACTTGCCGAGGAGGTCGCCGCGAACGCCGTCAAGGCAGCGACGGCGGATCCCCGGTTCCCGCCCGTCTCCGTCGAGGACGTCCCGCTACTCGAGATCAAGGTCGACGTTCTCAGCCCGCCCGAAGAGTGCGCTCTCGCCGACCTCGACCCGTCGCGTTACGGAGTGATCGTCTCCTCCGGATGGCGCCAGGGTCTCCTGCTTCCCGACCTCGAGGGTGTTGATTCCCCGGCTCAGCAAGTCGACATCGCACGCAGGAAGGCGGGCATCGGACCTGAAGAGCCGTGTGCACTGGAGCGCTTTCGTGTCGACCGCTACACCTGAGCCCTCCGGGGACACCCGTGTCGTCGCCGTGGTCGGTCCCACCGCAGTGGGCAAGACCGCGCTGGCCGAACGCATCGCGAGGGTACTCGGCGGCGAGATAGTCTCAGCCGACTCCATGCAGGTGTACAAAGGGATGGACATCGGTACCGCAAAGCCCCCGCCGGAGAAGCGATCCGTACCCTACCACTGCCTGGACCTGGTCGAGCCCGGCACACCGTTCAGTGCTGCACTGTTCCAGCGTGTTGCACGACAGTCCATCAACGAGATCGTTGCGGGAAGCCGGACGCCACTCGTATGCGGAGGCACAGGACTCTACATCCGTGCCGCACTCGATGACTGGGAGTTCCCGGGCGGAGAGCGCGCCACACACGAGCGTGAGGCTCTCGAACTCGAGGCGAAAACCGTCGGCCCGGAAGCGCTGCACGCCCGCCTCGCGGCCGTCGACGAAGCGTCCGCGGCCCTCATACATCCGTCTAACGTCCGGCGAACCATTCGCGCACTCGAAATGTATGCCCGAGGGGAGTCCTACGCTCGGCAGGCCGAACGGTTCTCGATGCGGAAAAGCGTCTACGACACCATCTTCGTCGGCCTCACGATGGATCGGGAGAAGCTCTACAAGCGCATCGACGACCGTGTCGACGCGATGATCGAGATGGGGCTGCTTGCCGAGGTCCAAGCCCTCTTGCAGGCTGGATTCCGCTCCGCACTGACAGCAACACAAGCTATCGGCTACAAAGAGCTGGTTCCTGTGGTCGAGGCAGATCGCGACCTCGCGGCCGCCACTGCTGAGATCAAACAGGCCACGCGGAGGTATGCGAAGCGTCAGATGACCTGGTTCCGAAGTGACGCCCGCATCCGCTGGATAGACCGCACCGGGCGTTGCGATGATGAACTCACGGAAGTGGCGCTCGGACTGCTAGAATCCCATGAACAGCCGACCGGAGTGCCCTTGCAGGGTACCTGGCGCCTGCCGACCACCTGAGAGCCGGAGGTACAGCGAATGCTCCTCGAATTCACGAAGATGCACGGTCTCGGGAACGATTTCGTTCTTATCGAGGACCTCGATGAACGCCTCGACCTCGCCCCTGAAGCTGTCGCGTGGTTCTGCCACCGCAACTTCGGCATCGGCTCTGACGGACTCATACTCGTCCGTCCCGCGAGCGTTCCCGACGCTGACTTCTTCATGCTCTACTACAACGCCGACGGCACTACCGCGGAGATGTGCGGCAACGGGGTGCGCTGTTTCGCCAAGTACCTCGTGGACCGCGGACTCGTCGACACCGATGCGGTGAGCGTACGCGTGCAGACCCTCGGCGGTGTCAAACCGATCACCTTCGTCCGTGACGCTGAAGGTCACATGGCATCAGCTACCGTCGACATGGGAGCCCCCGTGCTCGACCCCTCCCGGATCCCGGTTGACCTTCCCGGAGACCGGGTACTCGGACACGAGATCGTGACGGGGGCGGGAAGCTTCGAGGTCACGGCCGTCTCGATGGGTAACCCTCACGCGATCATCTGGGTAGACGATGTCGAATCTGCACCTGTGACGAAGGCCGGACCGCTCATCGAGACCGACTCCCTGTTCCCGGCCAAGACCAACGTCGAGTTCGCCGAGGTGGTTTCGCGCGACCACATACGGCTTCGCGTCTGGGAGCGCGGGGTGGGCGAGACCCTCGCATGTGGCACCGGCGCGTGTGCAACCGCGGTCGCGGCCGTGCTGGCCGACATCGCCAACCGTGAAGTCACCGTCGAACTGCCCGGTGGCGAGCTCATCGTCCGCTGGGATAGCGGCGGACACGTGTTCATGACCGGTCCTGCAACGGAAGTCTTCCGCGGGACCGTGTCGATCCCCGATGAGGTTCCGGGTCGAGAATGATCCCTGTCTGCCCGGTCACGCCATCGAAACACTGAGGTGATACGATTGCGCCTGACACTCTGCATGTGACACTTTGCTACCATGTCTCGGACACGCCGTTACACCCGGCTGCCGAGCGAAGACCTGCCGGATCGGACCACTGACTGAAGGGGTTGGACGCACTGTGAGGACTGCCCAGCGAATCGCCGAGCTTCCGCCGTACCTGTTCGCCGAGATCGACAGGAAGAGGGAGGCGAAGCAGGCGCAGGGAATCGACGTCATCTCTCTCGGCATCGGTGACCCCGACACGCCCACTCCGGACCGCATCGTGGATGCGATGGCCGAAGCCATACGTAATCCCTCCAACCACCAGTACCCCAGCTACTACGGCGCGAAGCGCTATCGTGATGCATGCTCCGAGTGGATGGACCGACGCTTCGGTGTCAAGGTCGATCCGGATGACGAGACCCTTGCGCTCATCGGGTCCAAAGAGGGTATCGCGCACATCTTCCTCGCATTCGTCGATCCTGGTGACTACACGCTCGTGCCCGGCTGCGGGTACCCCGTCTATCACACCGGAGGCATCCTGTCGGGCGGACTCACGCACTGGATGCCCATGACCGAAGAGAACGGCTTTCTCGCCGACTTCGAATCGACCCCGGTCGATGTACTCTCCAAAGCGAAGATGATGTTTCTCTCGTACCCCAACAATCCGACCTCGGCAGTGGCAACTCCCGAGTACTTCGACCGCGCCATCGAGTTCGCACGCGAGCATGACCTGCTGATCGTCCACGACAACGCATACTCCGAGATCGGCTTCGACGGATACAAGCCGCCGAGTTTCCTCGAGCGCCCCGGAGCCAAAGATGTGGCGATCGAACTCTTCAGCTGTTCGAAGGCGTACAACATGACGGGCTGGCGTGTCGCATTTGCCGCAGGCAACTCAACCGCCATCAAGGCCTTGGGTACCGTGAAGTCCAACATCGACTCAGGTGTCTTCACCGCGGTCCAGGACGCCGCCATCGAGGCCATGCTCGGTACTCAAGAGGTGGACGAGCTTTCCGGGCTCTACCAGCGCCGCCGTGACCTCGTCATCGAGGCGCTCGACAAGATAGGCGTGAGAGCCCTCGTCCCGAAGGGCACCATCTATGTATGGGCACGCGTCCCGGATGGTTTCTCATCGGCTGGCTTCGCCGAGAAAGTCCTCGAGGAGGCCAACGTCATAGTCGCACCCGGCAACGCGTACGGTCCGAGCGGAGAAGGCTACATCCGCATCAGTCTCGCAACGCCAGACGACCGCCTCGAAGAGGCAATCGCCAGAATCGAGGCTACTCTCTGAAGATGGTGCACCGATGAGCGGGCGTTCACGTCCACCTGAGTGGGAGCGCGACGATACCCGGCCACAGGCTGTTCTCGTAGGGGTCGACCGTGGGGCGGGCGAATGGCCAGTCGAGGAGTCGCTCGCTGAACTCGAGCAGCTCACGTACACTGCAGGCGCTGATGTGGTCGCCACTGAGACCCAGCGCCTCGACAAGGTCAATCCGCGAACGTTCATAGGTACGGGCAAGGCCGAAGATGTAGCGGCGCTTGCGCGATCCGAGAACGCCGAGATAGTGGTCTTCGATGACGAGCTGTCGCCACGGCAGCAGGCAAACCTCGAAACACTCATACCCGAGGTGCGCATCCTCGACCGCACAGCGCTGATCCTCGAGATCTTCGCGATGCATGCGGTAAGCCGTGAAGGTAAACTTCAGGTTGAGCTTGCGCAACTCGAGTACCTGCTGCCACGACTACGGGGTATGTGGGGGCACCTTGAACGCGAGCGCCTCGGTGGAGGCCGGGGAGCACGCTTCGGTGCAGGTGAGTCGCAGCTCGAGACCGACCGGCGCCTCGCGCGCAAACGAATCGCCGACCTGCGCCGCGAGCTCAAGCACGTCTCCGCCGCCCGCGAGGTGCAGCGTAAGGCACGATCGGGGAGCGGGGTCTTCCGGGTTGCTCTCGTGGGCTATACCAACGCCGGGAAGTCCAGTCTGCTGAACGCTCTCACCGGAGCCGAGGTGCTCGCGTACGACATGCTCTTTGCCACGCTCGATTCCACGACCCGCAAGCTGGCACTGGCTGATGGTCGGGCTATCACGATCACCGATACCGTGGGCTTCATCACGAAATTGCCGCACGGACTCGTGGAGGCCTTCAAGTCCACCCTCGACGAAGTGCGCGAAGCGGACCTTCTACTCCACGTCGTCGACGCTGCACACCCCCAGTCAGCGGCCCAAATGGCCGCTGTCGACATCGTACTCGATGAGATCGGTGCGACTGGAAGCCCTCGCGTGCTCGTTCTCAACAAGGTCGACCTGCTGCCTGCCGA
>SKKZ01000057.1 GCA_007123455.1 Coriobacteriia bacterium
CCCGGCGATACCGCGACCGACGTACTCGCTGGCATGCAATTCGTCGCCGAGCTGGATCCGGGCACGCTCCAGATGTCGACGCTGCACGTGCTACCCGGTACGGACCTGTGGCAGCGCGCGGAAGAGCTCGGGCTTGCCTTCGACCCGGCGCCACCGCACGAGGTCGTCAGCACAGGCGAGATCGGTTTCTCGGACTTGCGTCGCCTGGAGGTCATGGGAAACGCTGTGATGGATTATTACCGGGCGCGCCTCTAGCGCCAGGCAGGGAGCGAAATGGAGCCGATATCCCAGCACGTGTCGAAGCGTGCCGATGCGATACGTCCGTTCGTCGTCATGGACGTCGTCGCGCGCGCTAAACAGCTGGCGTCGGAGGGCAACGACGTGGTCAGGCTTGAGATCGGCGATCCTGATCTTCCCACGCCGGCCGTCATCACGCGTGCAGCCGAGGATGCGATGGAGCAAGGCGACACCGGCTATACGCAGTCTGCGGGCCTGCCAACGCTGAGGCAGGCCATCTCCGATCATTACGACTCATCGTACGGGGTCACGGTCGATCCGGAGGACATCGTCGTCAGTCAGGGGACGTCCCCCGCGATGCTCCTTGTCTTTGGCGCGTTGCTCGACCCCGGTGACGAGGTCATCGTCTCCGACCCGTGCTATCCCGCCTACCCGAACTACGTGAACTTCCTCGGCGGGGTCCCGGTGCCCGTGCGTGTACGGGCCGAAGAGGGCTTCCGCTTCCGGCCTCAAGAGGTTCGCGCGGCCATCACCCCCCGCACCCGTGCGATCATGGTCAACTCGCCGTGCAACCCGACCGGCACGGTGCTTCCCGCAGAAGACCTTGTCGAACTGGCTGCGATCGCCGAGGAGCACGGTATCTGGATCGTGAGCGATGAGATATACCATGGTCTCGACTTCTCGGGGCGCAGCCGCTCCATTCTCGAGTTCACCGACCGCGCGTTTGTGCTGAACGGGTTCTCGAAGGTCTATGCGATGACCGGATGGCGTCTCGGTTACCTCATCGCACCGCGTCCGTTCGTGCGCCCGTGCGAGAAGATCCAGCAGAACTTCTTCCTCTGCGCGAACCACTTCGTCCAGGTGGCCGGTACCGTCGCGCTCACGCATGCACAAGCCGAGGTCACGAGGATGCGGGAGATCTACGATGAGCGTCGCCGCTATCTCGTGCCCGCGCTGCGCGGCATCGGGTTGCACGTCGCGTGCGAACCCACAGGTGCTTTCTACGTCTTCGCCGACGCGCGTGAGTGGGGGCCTGACTCGCTCGAACTGTCCCGCCGTATCCTTGAGGAGGCGTTCGTCTCGGCCGCACCGGGCATCGACTTCGGACCGGGCGGTGAGGGCTTCTTGCGTTTCAGCTACGCAACATCGCTCGAGCGCCTGGCCGAGGGTGTGTCCCGGCTCGGTGCATGGAGCAGGGAACACGCGCGGGGCTGAAGAGACGCCGCTTACGGGAAAACCCTCATGTTCGCGCGCCGGGCGGCCGAAGGGTACACTACGCGACGGTGCCGCACGGCACGACGCCAGAGAACGGCACGGATGTTGCACCACGGGGTCGGACCCTGTACAGCGTTGCCGTAGTCCCGGGAAGGGGACCTCTTGAACGATACATGGAGCAAGGCCGACCTTCACATCCACAGCCACCATAGTGACGGTCTGGCCACTATTCCCGAGATCATGAAGCACGCACAGGACAACACCGATCTCTCCGTCATCGCCATCACGGACCACAACACCATCGAAGGCGCGCTGCTCGCGAAGTCACTCGAGGACGATTTCGATATCGAGGTCGTCGTCGGTGAAGAGATATCCACGAAGTCGGGTCATGTCATCGGACTCTTCATCGAGGAGCATATCCCCGCGGGATTGACGGTCGCCGAGACGATCAACCGCATCAGCGACCAGGGTGGCGTGGCGATGATCCCCCACCCCTTCAGCAATCAGGGCGTTTTTGGACCGTTCGGCGTGAAGGGCTTCGGCGCCGCACTCAACGAACTCGCATTCCACGCGCTCGAGACCTACAACTCCATGCCGTTCCTCGTCTACGCGAACCGTGTAGCCGCAAAGGTGTTCGCGGGAGGTCAGGGGATCGCCGCGACCGGTGGTTCTGACGCCCATGTGCTCCAGGGAATAGGCAAGGGTTACACACTCTTCCGTGGGAATACCGCTGCCGAGTTGAGAGCCAGCATCGACGCACTCGAGACTCGTGCAGAGACCGGTCGGGGAGGACTCGGCATCGCGCTGCGCTACGCGTTCCACTTCCCTCGTATACAGCGCCAACGCGAGTGGAACTGGGAGCGTTGCAAGCCTGAGCGCGTACGCTGATCCAACCCGTTCAGCTCTTCCGCGTCTGCTGGGCCACGGCTTCTCCAATCGCGCGTACGAGGACGTCTGCGAACGTGTCGTCATCTCCCCAGGGAGGAAGGTGCACCACGCGCACCTCATCCGGAACCCGGGCATCCCGTGCGGCCGCCGGCATGTCCAGCAGTGTCTGCAGGTTCGCGAAGGGGTGACAAGCCGGCATGACGAGCACACGGTCGCACCCGAGAGCTGCGAGATGCCGCACGGTCTCCGTTACTCCGGGCTCGCGCCACTCAGCGGTACAGACCCGGACGAAATCGCCGTCTATCCCTTCTTCGTCGAGAAACATCCTGATTCGGTTGGCGAACGCATTCTCCTGAATGTCGAACGACTCGTTCAGGCGCTCGTGTTCTCCCGGCTGACCGTGGACGACGAGGGCGACACCCGTGCGAGCGGAATCCAGACGGATTGCCAGCACTTGTCGGGAGATAAGACGCGCGAGATCGTCTGAGGTCCAGAGCGGTGGAGTGTACGTGACGGCGATGGTATCCGTGCCCTCGAAGAGTGAATCGGCGGCCCCGCGCTCACGAGCAGCACGGTAGCTCTCGGCGACATAGGCGCCGACTACGACCGCCCGTGGGAATCCGGCGCTGCTTGCCGCGCGCAGGGTCGCCGTGAGCGAACCCTCGTCAGCGCAGCGCACGAGGGTGAGGCCGGAGAAGATCTCCGGATCGAGCCGGGACTCGACCCGCTCCGCGAGCTCCCGCGCGCGAGCCGGCTCGGGGCTGCGATCTCCGACTGCCCTGAAGCGCGCCTTCTGGGCGGCGTAGTGAAAAGGGGCAACACTGAGTGTCGGTTCCGGAAGCCCCGCATCGACAAGTTCTTCGATCTCGCGGGTCACTTCGCCCGGGGCATAGGACTCGGACTCGACATCGACCAAGATGACTACGAGGATTCCCGGTGAGGCCCCGGGGGAAGCTACGTTCGGGTCGGGCGGCTTCGGTCTGAGGTAGGGCAGGAGTGAGGAGATGAGGGCGAAGCCCCCTCCTACAGAGCTGACGGCGATGAGAGTGGCAATCAACGTCAACTCAGGTCTCTCGTAGAGTGCCACCAGCCGGCTGCCGGACACGACGCTCACCATCATCGATGCGATTCCTGCGGCCATCGCAAGGCTCTCCAGGCGACGCTTGATCACGAGCAGTGTTGCAAGAGCCGCACCCGCGCCCAGCGAACCACCGACCAGCCCCATCCAGAGGAGCGGAGTCATCGACTTCCTTCCCACGCCCGACGCAACGATGATACCCGAGAGGGAGCTCCGTTGACTGAGTTATACCCCTGGGGGTATGATTGAAAGTAATGTGCACGCCGATGAACGAGAGGAAGATCGATGGCAGATGAAGTCAGAGATGTAAGTACCGACCAGTTCCAGGCGGAGGTCCTGGATGCGACGGTACCGGTCGTCGTGGACTTCTGGGCGCCGTGGTGCGGGCCGTGTCGCGTGGTGGGACCCGAGATCGAGAAGCTTGCCGCACGCGCCGACGGTTCTGTGAAGTTCGTGAAGATCAATATCGACGAAAATCGCGAGATAGCCGTGAAGTACGGGGTCATGAGCATACCGACGATCATGAAGTTCGATCGTGGCTCCGTTGCGGCTCAGGTGGTCGGCGCGAAGAGCGCTGATGCTCTTTCGAAAGACCTGGCCCTGGGGGTGTAGGAGTTGCCTACCTACGACTTGAAATGCAAGGATTGCGATGAGCGGTTCGAGCGGTTCTTGAAGCGGATGATTCGCGCGGAAGATTTGACCTGTGTGTCCTGCGGTTCCAATCGTGTCTCTGTGGGACCGGGCGGTGGTTTCTTAGCCATCGGCCGGGCTGAAGGTGGCATCTCCGGCTCATGCGGTTCGGCCGGGTTCACCTGAGGTCGGTAAGAAGCGCCCGGTCGGGCGCAGGTTGAACGGGGGCTCGGTGGACCACGCATACAAACGCTCGAGGGCCGGCAGCTTCGACGGTGCGATAGAGGCCGTTGAGCGCGCCGTGCGGGATCGCGCTTTCGTCGTCGAGAAGAAGTACGACATCGGTGGCACCGTTGTCGCAAAGGGTTTTGCCATCCGTCCACTCGTGATCATGGAGGTCAGCCCGGTCGAAGAGGTCGGCAGTCCACTCTCCCTCGTGCTTCCGTGTCGCATCAACATCTACGAGGAAGACGGGAGCGTGGTCGTCGCCGCTTTGCGGCCGACCATCTTCGGCGCCATCTACCCGGAACACCGACTTGATGAACTTGCCGCCGGCATCGAGGCTACCGTCATTGGAATCGTGGACGACGCGACGGCCTGAACAGGCTGGCTACTTCACGCACGACGAGTACTTCAGGAAGACCGCGATGGCCTCATCGATCAACTCATCCTGCGTCTTAGTGTCCCCGTCGACCAGGCAACGCTTCATCGAATGTCCGATGATGTGCAGTCCGACCTGGTTCAGAGCTGACTTCGCAGCCATGATCTGGGTGAGGACGTCCTCGCAGTCCTTCCCGGATTCGATCATGGACTGAAGGCCTCTGATCTGTCCCTCGAGCCGTCGAAGGCGGTTCAAGATGCGTGTACGTTCGGCGTCGGCGCCGAGTGGGCCCATCGAATCGGTCACGCCTTTCACCTCGTCCCGTCTGGGGTATCATCAGCACCTGTAACGTGTTCTAATATACCCCCTGGGGGTATGCTTCGCAAGCAGGGAGGGGACGTGGGGTACCGGGAGGCAGCGGGAGAGAGCGGTGCAGCCGGGCGCATTGCCCGCATCCGTCGAGTGCTCATCATAGTCCTCGTGCTCAATGTTCTGGTCGCTACAGCCAAGCTAGGATGGGGCTACGTCGCTGGGTCGATCTCCATGGTCGCCGACGGGTTCCACTCGTTGTTCGACGGTGCTTCGAACGTGATCGGCCTGATCGGTCTCGGACTCGCTGCTCGTCCTGCAGACCGGGATCACCCCTACGGGCACGGGAAATACGAGACGTACGCTTCGGCAGCGATCGGCGCGATGCTTGCGATAGCGGCCTACAACGTCGGTAGTGCCGCGATCGGAAGACTCATGGAGGGAAGCCCGCCACCCCGGGTCGATGCGATCGCGTTTGCCGTGATGTTCAGCACGCTCGCGGTCAACATCGGTGTGACCCTCTACGAGCGGGCGGCAGGGAAGCGTCTGCGCAGCGACATACTCCTCGCCGATGCAAGCCATACCGCTAGCGATGCGCTGGTCAGTGTCGGTGTGATAGCAGGTTTGATCGCGGTGCGCGCCGGCTATCCGGTCGCCGATCCCCTCATCGCGCTCGTCGTGGCCGGGGTCATCGCGTATACGGCTTGGGACGTTTTCAAGCACGCCACGGTCACACTCTCTGACGCCGCGCGCATCGAGCCGTCGAAGATATCGCAGGTCGTCTTCGAGGTACCGGGTGTGCTCGGGTGCCATCATATCCGGACGCGCGGTTCCGCCGCGGAGGTCTACGTCGATCTTCACGTCCAGGTCGACCCTGCAGCGACGGTCACCGAGGGGCATGATGTCGCGGAGGCGGTGGAGCGTGCCGTGTGCCATGCGTTCACAGGTGTAGTCGACGTCGTCGCACACCTCGAACCCTACGACGCCTATCAGGCGAGCAAGACCCACGAGGAGATCGATGCCGGTCTCGTCTGATGCCCCCGGAGAGTCCAGCCAGGCATGGCGAGGCTACGCGCTCGCCGCGCTCGCCGCGTTGTTCTGGGCCATGGGCGGGCTGACCGCGAAGTGGTTGTTCACCGAGGCCGGACCCGCGACGGAGGCCTGGCGTGTTTCCCCGCTCGGCGTCACCGTCGCCCCGGTCATCCTTGCCGGCGCCCGGGCGCTCACCGCATTCGTCGTGCTCGTCGTGTATCTGCTCGTCTCGCGCAGGTACGCTCTTCGGGTTTCCTCTCGCCACCTTCCGTTCTTTGCGGTGTTCGGCGTCGTCGGGCTCGCAGGCGTTCACTTTGCGTACTTCATGGCGATCTCGCACACCAACGTCGCGACCGCGATCCTTCTCGAGTACCTCGCGCCCGTGGTGGTGCTGATCGTCTCCGTACTGTTCCTCGGGGAGCGCCTGACGTGGACGCTGCCTACCGGCGTGGCCCTCTCGATCCTGGGATGCGCTCTCGTAGTGGGGGCAATCGGGGGGAGCGGGCTTGCGGTCAGCCCGGCGGGCATTGCGTGGGGGCTCGCATCGGCGGTCTTCTTTGCAGCGTATTCGCTGATGGGACGCTATGCAGCCCCGCGCTTCTCTCCGTGGACGACGCTCGTGTACGGGCTGGGGTTCGCAACGATCTTCTGGATGCTCTACCTCGGAGGTCCGGCCGGTGTTGCCGATGCGTTCGCGGTGCCCGCATCCATCGCAGCGGTGCTCTTCATCGCGGTGGCCAGCACGATAATCCCGTTTGCTGCATTCCTGAGGGCGCTGCACTACATCGATCCGACTCGAGCCACGATCGTAGCCACCCTTGAGCCGGTGATCGCAGGGATCGCCGCCTTTCTCACGTTCGGCGAATCGTTCGGGGTAACCCAGCTGTTCGGAGGCGTACTTGTTCTTGCCGCAATCATGCTGATACAGGCGCCGGGAATCGCCGAGCCCTCCCAGCCCTTCGAGGTCCCGCCGGCGTCCTGACACCACAGAACTTCCACGAAGCAGAACCCCTCTGTGGTGGTATATTCTTTGCTAGGCGCGCCGTTCTTTCTGACGGCAGTGACGTGCCGAGGGAGGGAACTCAGTGGAGCTCGGGCAGAGGACCGAACTCAAACAGAAAGTCACACTCTCCCCTCAGGTCTACCAGGGGCTGAGCATTCTAGCGATGCCCATCGCCGACCTTCAACTACTCATCGAGGCCGAGATGCTCGAGAATCCGGTCCTCGAAGTGGACGAACTCGAGCCGGAATCGCCCGAAGGTGACGAAGAGCGTCACGAGAGTGCGGAGGAAGAGCGCGCCTGGGAGGATTGGCTCGATATGTACGAGGAGCTCGAGTCTGCGGACATCCGTGCTCCACGGGATCCCAACGAGCAGGTGGCGAACACCGAGGAGTTCGTCGGTGGAGCGGTGACCTTCTCCGACTACCTCGAGCAACAGCTCTCCATGATTGACGTCACCGATGAGGTCATGGCTGCGGCGCGTGCCGTCATCGGTTCACTCGACGCCGACGGGTTCTTTCGCGGTGACTGCGGTGAGATCGCCGCGTTGGTCGGCGTTACGCCCGAGCAAGCTGAAGAGGGGCTCCGGGTCGTGCAGCAGCTCGATCCTCCGGGTGTTGCAGCGCGCACGCTCGCGGAGGCGCTCAAGATCCAGATGGATTTCCTCGGCATGGCCGAGCCGCTGCTCGAGCGCATCATCGATGAGCATCTCGACGACGTGGCAGCAAATCACTTTCGCAAGATAGCCCGCTCGCTGAGGGCAAGCGAGTCCGAGGTCCGCGATGCTGTGGGGATGCTGCGTTCGCTCAACCCGCGTCCGGCGGGCGCGTATTCGCCAGGACCTTCGCCCGGCTACATCGTGCCCGATGTCACCGTGCGCCGCTTCGATGACGAGTGGCTTATCATCCCGAACAGCGATTCACTGCCTACCCTTCGCGTGAGCTCCCGGTATCGCTCGATGTTGCGTTCGGGATCGGACGCCGACGACGAGACTCGCAAGTACCTGAAGGACAAGATCAGGTCGGCTGAGAGCTTCATCAAGAACATCGACCGGCGCAAAGACACCGTGAGTCGGATCACCAGCATCATCCTTGAGGTTCAGTCGGAGTTCTTCGAAGACGGCAAAGGCCCGTTGCGGCCGCTGCGCCTCGAGGATGTTGCGGTAGAGCTGGGAGTGCACCTTTCCACGGTGAGTCGCGGTGTGACGGGCAAGTACATGGCGACCCCTTACGGACTGTTCGAGCTGAAGCACTTCTTCGCCGGCGGGTATCGCACCACGTCGGGCATGGATATCGCGTCGACGAGCATCAAACAGCGTCTGAAGGAGCTTGTCGCCGAGGAGGACGCGGCCAAGCCACTGTCCGATCAGAAGCTTGCCGAACTGCTCTCGGCCGAAGGGGTCAACGTCGCGCGCCGTACGGTTGCGAAGTATCGTGAAGAGCTCCACATCGAACCCTCGTGGGCGAGGAGGCGGCGTTGAGTGAGCCGGTTCGCTCGGGGGACCAAGCCGGGGCACAGCGTCGCGCCGGCAGAATACGCGCTGTGGTCATCACGGTCGCGATGCTCTCTGTCGTCACGGCACTTCACATGTACGCGAACGTCGCCAGTGAAGCGATCATGCTGCACCTGCTCTACCGGCGTCTGTACTATGTCCCGATTCTGTACGCGGCCTTCGTGTTCGGCAAGAAGGGCGGGTTCCTCACCGCACTTGCCGCAGCTGTTCCGTTTGCGATAAACGCACAGGTGACCCTCGGCGGCTTCATGGGACAGACGATAGACAGCAGCCTCGAGGTCTTCATGTATTTCGCGATCGGCATCCTGTTCGGGTCACTGCGCGACCTCGAGGAGCGCAAGACATCGGATCTGCGTCAGGTGAGCGCGCGACTCGAGGAGGCGTATAAGAAGCTCGAGGAGCGGGCCATCCAGCTCATCAACATCCAGGACTACACGCAGTCGATTCTGCGCTCGATCACCTCCGGGGTTCTTACGGTGGGCCCGGACGGGTCGATCACGACCGCCAACCCGGCAGCCGAGCGCCTGCTCGGCATGTCCGAGTACGAGATGGTACCGAAGAGCATCGGTGCCTTGTTCCGGGATGATGGCGGTCTCGGTGACGATGTCCGCAAAGTGCTCTCTGGCCGGATTCCTCTCACTCTGCGTGAGGTCCGCATGGTGACCGATGCGGGCCATGACATCCACGTGCAGGCGTCGACTTCGCGCATGCGCGCAGTCGGAGGCCGCATCCTCGGGGCAGTCGTCACGATCGAGGACGTCTC
>SKKZ01000074.1 GCA_007123455.1 Coriobacteriia bacterium
CGCTCCTTCATCGCCGGTGTCCGATGCAGAGCCCTGCGCATCCGCTCGATCTCGACGATGTCTACTCCGAGTCCTGTGATCGACACGCGCTACTCCACCGTCACTGACTTGGCCAGGTTACGCGGCTGATCGACGTTGCAGCCTCTGGCTTTGGCGATGTAGTAGGAGAGCAGCTGAAGGGGGATCGTCGCAGGGATGGCCGAGAGCGATTCGGCCGTGGCCGGCACGTACAGGATGTGCTCGGCGTGCCGGTGGATCTCGTCGTCCCCATGAGTGGCTACCGCGATAACCTGGGCCCCGCGTGCACGGACCTCCTGGATGTTGCTCACGACCTTCTCATACGTGTGCCCTTGCGTTGCAACGACCACGATCGGCATTCCCTCGGTGATGAGTGCGATCGGCCCGTGCTTCATCTCGCCCGCCGGATACGCCTCGGCGTGGATGTAGGAGATCTCCTTGAGCTTGAGAGCTCCCTCCATGGCGACGGGCACGCCTATACCTCTTCCGAGGAAGAGAGAGGAGCTTGCCCCGACATACCGGGCCCCACACTCTTTCAGACCGTCGATGTCCTCCAGGATCGTTTCGACGATCTCGGGCATGCGTGAGAGTTCCGACCACAGGTGTTCGATCCGCTCCTGGGGCAGTGCGCCTTTCGCCTGCGCGAGCTTGAGCGCAAGCACGTAAAGGGCGGCGATCTGGGCGGTGAAGGTCTTGGTAGCAGCGACCCCGATCTCCGGACCGGCGTGCGTGTAGATGACCCCGTCGCTCTCCCGCGTGACCCTGCTCCCGACCACGTTGGTGATGGCGATGACCTTAGCACCGCGGTCACGGGCCTCGCGCACGCCTGCAAGCGTGTCCGCGGTCTCCCCCGACTGCGTGATGGCCACGACCAGCGTGTCGTCATCGATGATCGGATCCGAGTAACGGAACTCAGACGAGACCTCGACCTCCACCGGTACGCGAGCCCACTGCTCGATGATCGTTTTGGAGATCATCCCCGCGTGAAACGACGTCCCGCACGCGATGATGTAGACACGGCCGATTCTCGCGACCTGCTCCGGAGCCATGTCGAGCTCGGAAAGCTGGATCTCCCCCTCGCACATCCTGCCCCGGAGGGTCTCCCTGATCGCCTTGGGCTGCTCGAAGATCTCCTTCAGCATGAAATCTTCGAAGCCTCCCTTCTCGGCTGCTTCGAGGTCCCACTCGACATGCAGCATCTCCGGCGCGCCCACTTCGTGACCGTCGAGCGTCGTGACGCGCACAGCATCCCCGCTCACGGTCGCGATCTGATCATCGTTGAGGATGAGAACCTCGCGTGTGTATTCGAGCACGGCGGGGATGTCACTTGCGACCACGTTCTCGCCTTCTCCGATTCCGATGATCAACGGCGAGTCCTTGCGAGCCGCGACCATCATGCCCGGATGGTCGAGATGCATCACGGCGAGCGCGTAGCTTCCATCGAGACGCTTGATCGCGCTGCTGACGGCGGCTACAAGGTCGCCGTCGTAGTAGGACTCGATAAGATGCGCGATGGTTTCGGTATCCGTCTCCGACCGGAGCATGTGCCCGGTTGCGGCAAGCTCCTCGCGCAACTCGACATAGTTCTCGATGATGCCGTTGTGGACCACGGCTACACGCCCCGTACAGTCGGCGTGGGGATGGGCATTCTCCTCGCTGGGCCTACCGTGAGTCGCCCAGCGTGTGTGCCCGATGCCGATCGTTCCGGGTACCGGCGTCTCGGCGACGGCACCCGTGAGATTGACGAGCTTGCCGACCCTGCGAACGATATCGAGACCGTTTTCGCCGATGATCGCGACCCCCGCAGAGTCGTAGCCGCGGTACTCGAGACGAGCAAGCCCGCCGATAAGAACGTCACTGGCCTGACGGGGTCCGACGTATCCTACGATTCCACACATGAAAGTACCTCTATCCTCCTATCGCGCACCACCGGCGCGTGAATGCGTGCAAGACCGGAGCTCCCGGTGTGCATATGACCGGGAAGCGGAACTCGACGAGCTCCTTGAATGTGATGGGAAACCGGTGCGACACCGCTTTGTGCCCGCAGTCGCCCGCGGGTTTTGTCGGTGCCGTCACGACCCCGGTTGAGCCGGAGAGCCATCCGCCGAATGCTTCGATAAGCTCTCTCCTCGTCGACTGGCAGCCACTCGCGTAGCCGACCGCCAGTCCTGGCGCTTCATGATGCAGTCAGGTCCGGGGGCACCCTCCTTCCGCACTGCGTCGCTCTCGCACGAGTATACCAATACACGATGCGGCGACGCGCACCTGAACTCAGCCGCCGAGCTCCGCACGAACGACTTCCACGAGACGCTCCACGACGGTTGCAGCGGCATCACCGTCGGGTGCCTCGGCCATGACGCGCACGAGGGGCTCTGTCCCGCTCGCCCGGACCAGGACGCGACCGTCGCCCCCGAGCTCCTCCTCGGCCGCGTGAATCGCCGCCGAGACAGCTGAGCTCGCCCCGAGAAGGCCCTTGTCCTTCACCGGGACGTTCACGAGAACCTGCGGGTAACGGGTCATGACGGTCCGCAGTTCGGACAACGCGCGACCCGAGCGCTTGACGGCCGCACCGATCTGAAGTGCGGTGATCAGACCGTCACCGGTGGTGTTGTGCTCCATGAAGATGACGTGTCCCGACTGCTCGCCACCGAGCGCAGAACCGGAGGCGCGCATCTGCTCGATGACATACCGGTCTCCGACTCTTGTCTTGATGACGGTGATACCGTTCTCCCGCATCGCAACCTCGAACCCGAGGTTGCACATCACGGTGCTCACAACGGTGTCTCCCGGCAGCGCCCCTTGCTCTTTCATCTGCAGCGCGCAGATCGCCATGATGACATCCCCGTCGACTTCGTTGCCCTTGTCGTCCACCGCCAGTACGCGGTCGGCATCACCATCATGAGCGATGCCGAAGTCGACCTGGTGTGTCCTCACGATCTCGGTAAGCGGTCCCAGATCGGTAGAACCACAACCGTCATTGATGTCCATGCCGTTCCACTCGCAGTTCAGGGTGATCACCCTGGCGCCGAGCTCCTTCAGGGCTTGCGGGGTGGCAACACCTGCTGCGCCGTGCCCGCAGTCGACAGCGATCGTCAGGCCGGTAAGATCGCCTTCGATCGAGTCGATGGCGTGTCCGACGTAGCGCTCCGCAGCACCTTCGATGGCAACCGTGCGACCGACATGGGCACCTGTCGGGCGCTCCCAATCGCGCACCGAGATGATGAACTCCTCGATCTCGTCCTCAAGCTCATCGGGTAGCTTGAACCCCTCACGGTTGAAGAGCTTGATGCCGTTGTAGGGTGCCGGATTGTGCGACGCCGAGATGACGACACCACCATCGGCCTTGAGAGCATGAGTTAGATAGGCGACGGCAGGCGTCGGAACCACGCCGGCCACGAGCGCATCGGCCCCGCCTGAACAGATACCCGCCACGATAGCCGCCTCGAGCATGTCGCCGGAACGTCTCGTGTCCCGGCCCACGACGATGCGGCCCATGCCTTTGTCTCCGAGGAAATGGCCGGCGGCCTCACCGAGACGGAATGCGAGCTCAGGCGTCAGGTCGTCGTTCGCGATGCCACGAATCCCGTCAGTACCAAAAAGCCGGGTCATGATCGTCCTCCCGTCAATACACAGGACCCGCCACGAGGGCGGGCCCTGTTGAGATCGCTCGGCGTCCTCGCAGTCTAGCGCTTGGAGAACTGCGGGCGCTTGCGTGCCTTCTTGAGACCGTACTTCTTGCGCTCGACCATACGCGGGTCGCGGCGGAGCAGACCGGCGCGCTTCAAGTCTCCGCGATACTCGTCCCCGGCTTCGAGGAGCGCGCGAGCGATGCCGTGGCGCAGAGCGCCCGCCTGGCCCGTGACACCGCCGCCGTGGATCTTCGCGATGACGTCGAAACGACCTGCGGTCTCAGTCGCCTTGAACGGTGTTTCGACATAGGTGACGAGCGCCTCACGGCCGAAATAGTCAGCGGCGGGCTTGCCGTTGATCGTGATCAAGCCCGTACCCGGCGTGAGACGTACGCGGGCCACGGAGGTCTTGCGACGACCGGTACCCAGATAGACAGCCTTGTTCTCAGCCATGCGTTAACCCTCCAGGGTGATCTCACGGGGCTGCTGGGCCTGGTGCGGATGCTCCGGGCCGCCATAGACCTTGAGCTTCTTGCCCATGGCCCTCCCCAGGGTGTTCTTCGGAAGCATGCCCTTGACGGCAAGCTCGATGACACGCTCGGGACGCTTCTCGAGCATCGTAGCGATCGGGACCTCTTTGAGTCCCCCGGGATAGCCACTGTAGCGGTAGTTCGTCTTGGTGGCCATCTTGTTGCCGGTGAGCCTGATCTTGCTCGCGTTGAGCACGATCACGAAATCGCCGGTGTCCACGTGGGGGGTGTACTGCGGCTTATGCTTCCCCTTGAGGATCTGTGCAACCTGGCTGGCCAGCCGTCCCAGCACCATGTCGGTAGCATCTATCACGAGCCACTCGCGTTCGACCTCGCCGGGCTTGGCATGGTAGGTCTTCAATGGTCCTCCAAACGCATCAATAATCCGGTGTTCGAATCGGGAGTCACGGGGCCCGGAAGCGAACCCTTACACTCTATCCAGCGCCCGAAGTACTGTCAACCTGTCCACGCATCCGGGCGTATCCATCGTTCCCGAGCACCGGGCGCGCCTCCATACGTGACGACCCGGAAGGCATCGCCCTTTACAACCAGCACTCCTCCGGATAGGTGACGTGCCAGAGGGTCAAGCCGTACGCAGGGGCTGTGGGTCCGGCCGCCGCACGGTCGCACGCACCGCGTACATCAGCAAGCCAGCCGGGCTCGCGCCGACCCGTCCCGACCTCGACGAGCGAGCCGACGATCACACGCACCATCGAGTGCAGGAAGGCGTTTCCTACTACCTGTACTGTGACGGTGTGCTCGCCGAGATGCTCTTCGGGGCCGATCTCGACACGTTCGACGCGGCGCGTGGTGTTCTGTCCCTCGGCGCTCTCCGTGACGCAGAAAGAGCGGAAGTCGTGCTCGCCGATGAGCGCGGCTGCAGCCGCACGCATCGCCGAGAGGTCGAGAGTCCGGCGCGTCCACCACGCGAACCTGTCGAGGAATAGCGGTGGTACCGGTCCGGGGACAAGGCGATAGCGGTACTCGCGTGCCTCGGCATCGAAACGTGCGGAGAAGCCGGGGGCCGCCCTGCGAATCCCTGTCACTACGATGCCCTCCCCCATGAGCGCATTCAGCGATCGCAGCAGCGAAGCGGGCTCGGGCTCGGAACCGTCAGTCTCGAACGAGACGACCTGACCGAGCGCGTGGACTCCCGCATCGGTCCGTCCGGCGCCCACCGTCACAACCTCGCGGCGCACCACGGTGGCGAGCGCCGTCTCGAGCCTCCCCTGCACCGTATCGCGTCCCGGCTGGCGCGCGAATCCCGAGAACGGGGCACCATCGTAGGAGACCGTCAGGGCATACGCGCCGTGCGCCGGTCGCTCCACGTCCATCTAGAGCACCACCCCTGTCGATATCATCGTGATTCCCCCCAACGCGAGCGCGACCCAATCGGTGGCAGTCATCCGGCTCTCCGTGAACCTCGTCCGGCCCTCGCCGCCACGATAGCATCTCGCCTCCATGGCGGTGGCCAGTTCGTCGGCACGGCGAAAGAGGTTGACGAAAAGCGGCACAAGAACGGGGACATAGGCGCGCGCACGCTTGATCAGGCCGCCCGTGTCGAAGCGGGCACCCCGTGCCACCTGCGCGACGATGATCTTCTCGGCCTCCTCCGCAGTGGTCGGAATGAAACGTAGTGCGACGGTGAGCATCATGGCGACCTCCCCAGCGGGGAAGCGGACGACCTCCAGCGGTCGCATGAGGCGTTCCAGGCCGTCGGCGAGACGGACCGGCGAAGTCGTGAACGTGAGCAGAGACGTACCGATGACGAGCAGAACGATACGCACGACGAAGAAGAGCCCGGTGATGAGGCCCTGGGCATCGACACCGATCGGGCCCACCCTGATGAGAGTCGCCGTCGCGGGATTCCATCGCAACGAATGAGCGATCAGGGTGAAGGCGAGAATGATCGAGACCGCCCGCACACCCCGCACGACGATTCGCGGCGGGACCGACGAGACCGCCACGGCGATTGCCGCCAGTCCGGCGGCAACAGCGAGACCCGCGAAGCCTTCCACGGTGAAGACCATGAGCATGAAGGCGGCTACCAGGCCCATCTTGACGCGCGGTTCGAGACGGTGGACGAACGAATCCCCGGGCACGTACTGACCGAAGGGCACCGGGGCCTTCATCGCGGACCCGACCATGCCTCGGCAAGCAGGGATGCCACCTCGGTCGGATCGAGAGCGAACCGCGGCAACGCCACGCCTGCGTCCTGCGCCAGCATCTGCGCCCGTAGAACCTCGGGGGCCCTGAGCCCGGCCTCGGTGAAGCGGCCCGGATTCTGGACGAGGACCTCCGTTCGTCCGTCGAAAATGATCCGGCCTTCACTGAGCAGCACGACCCGATCGGCATGCCCGAGGAACTCCTCCGCGTCGTGGGTGACCACCACGACTCCGGCACTTTCGCGGGCGGCGGTCACGATGTCGCGGACCGATTCCCTGCCGGACGGATCGAGTCCCGCGGTCGGCTCGTCGAGCATCAGGTAGCCGGGCGCCATCGCCAGCACGCCGGCGATCGCCGCCCGGCGCGCCTCGCCGCCTGAGAGCGAGAATGGCGACCGGGGACCGAACTCCTCAGGGTCGAGCCCGACCGCGTCCAGCGCCCGGCGCGCCTCGACGATCGCATCCTCTTCGGACAGACCCTGATTGCGGGGACCGAACGCGACGTCAGCGGCGACACTCTCGGCGAACAGCTGCATCTCCGGAGACTGGAACACGATGCCTACTCCCGGGCGAACCACGGCGAGTGGCCCGCGCACCGCACGACCGTCCAGCGTCACGCTGCCCGCATCGGGGACAAGAAGTCCTGCTGCGATACGCAGAAGTGTCGACTTGCCGGACCCGGTCGCCCCCAGGACCAGGACGACCTCCCCCGGGCTGAACGTGATATCCACGTCAGAGAGCGCCCTGGTGGCAAACGCCGTCCCCGCACCATACGTGAAGTCCACCCCTGTCAGACTCAGAGTCACAGCCCGGCCACCACGCTCTCCGCTGTGAGCGCGTCGGGTGGCACGGGGACACCGGATGCCCGGAGCTCCGCGGCAAGACGACCGATGGGCGGCACGGTCAGACCGCACCGGGCGAGCATATCTTCATCACCGAGGAGGCGTTCGGGTACACCGTCGTAAACGATCGAACCCGCAACGAGCACAAGCACCCGATCCGCGGCGGCCGCATCGGCCAGGTGATGCGTGATGTGCATGATGCCGGTGCCCCGGTCGCGCAACGTGGCGAGTACGTCGAGGACGTCACTGCGCCCCTGGAGGTCGAGCATCGCCGTGGGCTCATCCAGGACGAGATAGGCGGGATCGAGTGCAAGCGTTCCGGCGATGGCAAGGCGTTGTTTCTGGCCTCCGGACAGCGTGTGTGGCTCCCGCTCCTCAAGCCCGTCGAGACCGACGCTCTCGAGGGCGCGGGCGACACGCCTCCGCATGAGCGGCGGGTCGATCCCGAGGTTCTCCGGCCCGAACGCCACATCCTCCACAACAGTGGTCGCTACGATCTGGTTGTCGGGATTTTGGAACACGAGACCGACCCGGGAACGGATGTCCCATATGTGTTCGGCATCGCCGGTATCGATGTTCTCGACGATCACACGGCCGCCCGAAGGGTGGAGCAGTCCGTTGGCCAGACGCGCGAGCGTCGACTTGCCGGAGCCGTTGGGGCCGAGTACCGTCACAAGCTCACCCGGCGACAGCGTCGTGCTCACGCCACGCAGCGCCGGTACACTCCCACCGGACGACTGGTACTCGAACGTGACATCGATGAACTCGATCATCTCTCCGACCTCGGAAGACTCGTCTCCACCCTTACACGCGAGGAGGGTCCAGCCCGCATGGCCGAGACCCTCCTCGTCGTTAGTCCGTGCCGTACACCGGCCACTGGTGGTCGGGTCGTTACTCGACCAGCTCCAGGATGACCATCGGCGCCGAATCGCCCTTGCGCGGGCCGAGCTTGAGGATACGGGTGTACCCGCCCTCACGGCTCTCAAAACGCGGAGCGATATCGTCGAAGACCTTGTAAACGATCTCCTTGTTGCCGAGCGCGGATATGGCGAGTCGGCGGGAGTGAACATCTCCGCGCTTGCCCCACGTGATCACCTTGTCGACCAGCGTGCGGACTTCTTTCGCCCGGGTCTCGGTGGTCTTGATGCGCTCGTTTGTGAACAGGGCGATAGCCAGGCTGCGGAGCATCGCGTTGGTGTGGCTCGCATCCGTGCCGAGCTTTCGGCCCTTCTTGAGGTGTCTCATAGTGTGCGCTCTCCTACTACTGCTTGAGGCCGAGGCCCATGGCCTGTAGCTTGTCCTTCACTTCTTCGATCGACTTCGCACCGAAGTTGCGGATGTTGAGCAGGTCCGCCTCTGAGCACTCGGCAAGGGCGCCGATGGTGTTGACACCCTGGCGCTTCAGGCAGTTGTACGAGCGGACCGTCAGATCCAGCTCCTCGATGGGAGTGTCGAGTACGCTCTCACCCTCGTCCACCTGTGCCGCGAAGATCTCGCCTTCACCGAGTGGGTTCGTGGCCTGGTCCGCAAAGAGCAGCATGTGCTCGTTGATGATGCGGCCTGCGCGGGCTATGGCGTCACCCGGGTCTACCGAACCGTTCGTCTCGACCTCGAGGATGAGCTTGTCGTAGTCGGTCCGCTGTCCCACACGGGTGTTCTCCACAACGTAGGTGCAGCGCGTCACGGGGCTGAAGAGTGAATCGACCGTGATGACACCGATCGGATCCTCAGCTCGCTTGTTGCGGTCCGCAGAGACGTAGCCACGGCCGACACCGACACGGATGCCCATCTCGAGCTTCGCGCCCTTGTTGAGGGTCGCGATGACCTGCTCGGGGTTCACCAGCTCGAACTCGGCGGGGACTTTCAGGTCCGCACCGGTCACCGCGCCGGCCTTGCCCGCGTTCAGTGTCGCCACAGCGTCTGCAGCACCCACTCCGGTCTCACGGAATACGAGCTGCTTGACGTTGAGAACGATATCGGTGACGTCCTCGCGAACGCCATCGATGGCTGTGAACTCGTGCTGAACGCCCTCCACGCGAATAG
>SKKZ01000081.1 GCA_007123455.1 Coriobacteriia bacterium
GAACGGCGAGCGCCTCGCCGCCACCATCGCCAAGGTCGAAGGCGATGACGTCACGCTCGACTTCAACCACCCGCTCGCGGGCAAAGGGCTGACATTCGAGATCGAGCTTGTCGAGATCGTCGAAAGCTCGCCCGAAGAGTAGTTCGTGCAGCGCTCCGGCACGCAAGACGCCCCCGGTCCGTACTCCACGGCCGGGGGCGTCCGCGATTCCGGTGAATGGTTTCAGTCGCCGGGATGACCTTCGAGGGTGCAGATCATCTGCATCCTCGAGGCAAGCAGGAAGAGCACAGCGGCCAGAAGCATCGGGCCGATGAGTGCGATGCCCATGATGATCCACAGGGCGACGGTCCATCCCGCGATCACGCCCCATACGACCACGCCGACTACAGCGACCACCAGAATCAGGGCCGCAAGCTTCTCGTAGAACAGCCCGACGACAAAGACGAGTACGGCGGCGGACAGCGGAAGAAGCGCACTCCCGGCCGCAGACACGACCTCGTCGAGCGTATAGGTGAAGTCGGTATACTTGGCTGCGGTCTCGGACGCGAACAGCATGACCGTCCATACCAGACCGCCCACTACCACGAACGCACGTGCTAACAAGCGCTCCACATTCATACGCTCTTGCTTACACGTTCTCGCCATGAGCTCCATGATCGATCCCCCTAGGACGTCAATGCGGACGAAGAGCCTCTTCTGCGTACAGACCCTCTGATCTATCCTGCTGCATTTATACCCCTCGGCGGCCTCGGACGCGAGTGGGCGGTCACCGCCGCCTCGTGTCCGGCCGCCTCATTCTGCAGCCTGCTCCTGCCCCAACCTGGGAACATATCCTATATACCACCTGCCGAGGAGTATCCATGCCCCGTATCTGTCGGCTCCCTCTCGTCCTGACCGCACTGGCTACTGCTCTGCTGCTCCCCGGATGCACGGCCTTCCCGAGTACCGATGGGCCGGGTCTGCATTCCGGCGACTCTCCGTCGACTCTCGAGCGCGTCGAGGTTCGCGAGTACGAGGGCCAGGACCTCTCGTCTATCGATGACTTCCGGGAGAACTCGATCGCCGGACCCCAACGAGTCGATCGACAGTCGTATAGACTCGGCATCTCGGGTCTTGTCAGCGATCCCGTAGAGCTGGCCTACGGCGAGGTCCTCGATGAGCGCACGTACGAGAAGGTCGTGACACTCGACTGCGTCGAGGGATGGAGCGTAGACATACTCTGGGAGGGCGTGCTCATCCGGGACCTGATCGAGCAGGCAGGCCCGCTCCCGGCGGCAAACACCGTGGTTCTTCGTGCGGTCGACGGCTACTCGACCTCGCTGCCCCTCGACTACCTGCTCGACAACGAGATCCTGCTCGCCCACTCGATGAACGGCGTTGAGCTGCCGCCGGAACGCGGGTTCCCCTTCCAGCTCGTCGCCGAGGACAAGTGGGGCTACAAGTGGATCAAGTGGGTCGAGGAGATGGAACTCACTGACGACCCGACCTACCGCGGATACTGGGAAAGCCGGGGCTACAGCAACTCGGGGGACCGCGACGAGAGTTCGCGCGAGTAGCGGGACGGCGGCCACTACGAGCGCTGATGACCCCGACCTAGCCGGGCGTGATGACCGCCAGCATGACCGCCAGCACGTGACAGGCGCTGCCTGCCAGTACGAACACATGCCATACCGCGTGCATGTACGGAACGCTCTTGAGCACGTAGAAGATGGTGCCCAGCGTGTACGCCAGGCCACCGGCGACGAGCAGCCAGAGTCCCACGGGGTCGAGGTTCTCGCGCAGCGGCCCGATCATGAGCACCGCGAGCCAACCCATTCCGAGGTAGACGGCCGCCGAGAGCCACCCGGGACGATACGTCCAGAGTCCCTCGAGCGAGATTCCGACGAGGGCCAGGCCCCACACGAGAATGAACATCCGCCATCCGCCTTCATCGGCAAGCGTGACCAGCGTGAACGGCGTGTACGTACCGGCGATGAGGAGATAGATGCCTGCGTGGTCGAGCACTTTGAAGATGTGCTTGACCCTCGGCCAGGGGAAACTGTGGTAGAGCGTTGAGGCCGTATAGAGGAGCACGAGAGAGAGGCCGAAAACGATAGCGCTCGCAAGCTGACGCGGGTCATCGTTGCGGGCGGCGAACGTGACGAGCAACGTGAATGCGACGATGCCGAAGAGCGCACCCAGCCCGTGCGTCACCGCATTGGCGACTTCCTCGCCCACGCTATACGTGCGCCGCGACCGGGCCGACAGCCCGTTGGCGGTGTTCTCCATGTACCAGGCTCCCGCTTCAGACAATCTGTCGATGCTGCTGCATTATGCATGCTACACCGTGCCCGCCGGGAGCGACAGCCGGCCTGAGACCGGGAACCGGGCGCTTGATCCAGATCCGGACCGCCCGTGTGACTGCTTCCGCTTCGCGCGCGATGACGATCGGGGGGACCTCAGCCGGGCCGTGAACGACCGCGGACGATCCCGCCGAGAGCGTGAGCACGATGCCGAGCGCGATGATGATGTTCTTGACGGGCGACACGATTCTGCGACCTCCGAAATGCTGGTGATTCCTACTCCACCTGCATCATCGGAGGCGCTGGTTGTGTAGCGGTGGCACCGTGACAACGGGCCGGTGACATTCGGTGACGTGCAGGCAACGCCGCCACGGAAAGTCGAATCCGGTCGTGTTCACTTCACTCCGGAGTCTCGCCGCCGATACAGAAGCACTCGGACGACGGATCGTGCACCACGACCATGATGTCGCCTGCCTCTATACCGGGCTCCACTCCGAGACGGGCGACCACCTCGCTGTAGAGGGAGCGCTTGAGCTCGGCATCCCGGCCCGGCAGCATCGTGATCTCGATTATGGTGAGCCGGTCGGCCTGCTTGCCCGGGGCGTCGATGTCTTCGGGGACACTCTCCACGATGCGCTGCATCACCCGGCTCTCAGGCACGCCGAGCGCTCCGGAGATCGCCTCCCGTACCCCGTGGAGCAGCGCGCGCTTGTACACGGTGGACTTACCTGACTGGATATCTATGCGGACGATAGGCATGGGCCCTCCTCGGCTGGCGTGACGGGAATATACCCCTGCGGGAGGTAACGGGGAACGGAGGCGGATGGTGAGCGCGACGGTGCGGCGTCACGTATGGGTGAGCGGTGTGGTGCAGGGCGTCTTCTTCCGGGCCTCTACCATAGAGACCGCCAAGGAGCTGGGCTTGCACGGATGGGTGCGCAACCTCCCCGACGGGCGCGTCGAGGCGGTGTTCGAGGGGCCTCCCGACGCGGTCGATTCAGCGATCGCGTGGTCTCGGCGCGGTCCGGAACGGGCGGCCGTCGAGCAAGTCGACGTCGTTGAAGAAGAGCCCGAGGGGCTTCGCGGATTCCGGGCGCGGGGGTGATCGTGACAGCTTCGGCGCCGTCCGTGCATCAGAACCGGCGCAAAGTGTATCCTGATGTGCGGACCTGCCCGCCGCCGCGAAGGAGTCCGGTGTGAGCGCTGCCACCATCCCCGTGCTGTCCTGCAGTGGACTGGAAAAGCGATTCGGGGAACTGACCGCTGTCGACGGGGTCGGGTTCGACATAGCCGCCGGCGAGACGTACGGGCTGCTCGGCCCGAACGGCGCCGGAAAGACGACGACCATATCCATGGTGTGCGGCCTGCTCGAACGGGATGCAGGGGACGTCCGGGTCCTCGGCACTCCGCTGACAACGCGAAGCGTCTCGCCCAAACGCGGAATCGGCTACGTCCCGCAGGACATAGCTATCTACCCGGACCTCAGCGCGCGCGAGAATCTCACGTTCTTCGGACGCCTCTACGGGCTGTCCGGGTCCGATCTGTCGGCACGAGTCGATCACGTGCTCGAACTCATCGGCCTGGCAGACCGTGCGCGCGAACGCTCCGACCAGTTCTCCGGCGGCATGAAGCGCCGTCTCAACATCGGCGTCGGCCTGCTGCACGAACCACATCTCCTGGTGCTCGACGAACCGACCGTGGGCGTCGACCCTCAGAGCCGCAATGCGATTCTCGAGAGCGTCGATTCGCTCGGCAGCCAGGGAATGGCGGTCCTCTACACCACCCACTACATGGAAGAAGCCGAGCGCCTGTGCGATCGAATCGGCATCATCGATCACGGGAGGATCGTCGCCGAGGGCACACGCCGGGAGCTTGTCGAGCTCGTGGGCGAGCGCGATCGCGTGCGACTCTCTGCGACAGGCGAACTCGACGGAGCGGTACGGGCCCTCGAGCAGTTGCCCCGGGTCATGCAGGCCGACACGGCGGACCATGGTCTCGATCTCATCGTCGACGGGGCCGCCGACATGCTCACGACGATACTCGCGACGGTGACAGAAGCGCATGTCACCGTTACGACCGTCGCCGTCGACGAGCCCAACCTCGAGGCGGTCTTCCTGCACCTCACCGGCCGCGCGTTGCGGGACTGAGCCCGTGCGGACCGCACTGCTCATCGCCGGCAAGGACCTGAAGGAGCGGGCCCGCGACCGCTCGGTGTTCATCTACGGCATCCTCGCCCCCCTCGGTCTGGCATTCATCTTCAGCTTCGTGTTCGGTCCGATCGAGAGTGCCACGTTCCACGCGACCTACGCCGTCGTGAACGAGGACGGCGGTCCGATCGCCGACGCGTTCCTCGAGATGCTTGCGGGTCTCGAGGACGAAGGAATCGCGACCATCGTCGAAGTCGATTCCGCCACCGAGGCCGAAGAGTGGGTCGAACGCGGCTCCGATGCGTTCGCCGGAGACGAAGACGACCGCGCGAGCGCTGCCTTCCTGATCCCGGCCGGGCTCTCCGAGAGGCTGGTGTCGGGCGAGGGCGGCGAGATCACCGTCATCGGAGGAGCAGGCACTCAGCTCTCGTCCCAGGTCGCCTACTCGATCACGCAAGGCTTCGCTGCCGAGGTCGGTGCAGTGGAGGTAGCGGTCCGCACGGTACTCGCACACGGCGGGTCTGCCGACCCCGAGTCGGTCGGGCAGGTCACCGAGGCTGCCGCACAGACGCCGCTGCTGGCCACCGTCGACGACATCAGCGCCGACACCAGACAGCTGAAGCAGACTACCTATCTCGCCGCCGGCATGTCGGTCTTCTTCCTCTTCTTCACGGTGTCGTTCGGTGTGAGCGGGCTGCTCGAGGAGCGCAAGGTCGGCACGATGGACCGCCTGCTCGCTGCTCCCGTCGACCGGCGCTCGATCATCCTCGGGAAGGCGATCACCTCGTTCGCCCTCGGCATCGCCAGTATGGCAGTGCTCGTCGTGGCCACCACGCTGTTGCTCGGGGCCGAGTGGGGCGACCCGTTGGGTGTGGCCCTGCTGGTCGTGGCCGTGGTCATCTCCGCGATGGGCATCCTCGGTGTGGTCGCGGCGACCGCGAAGACACAGGCCCAGGCGGAGAACTTCCAGGCGATCATCTCGCTCGTGCTCGCGTTTCTCGGCGGCACGTTCTTCTCGGTCTCACAGGTGGGTGGTTGGCTCGAGCGCCTCAGCCTCATCACACCGCACGCGTGGTTCCTGCGCGGACTCGGCGACCTGCAGGCAGGCGACGTATCCGCGGTCTTCCCGGCCGTCGCGGCACTGCTCGCATTCGGGGTCGTGACCGGAGGGGTCGCGTGGCCCTTCATGCGAAGGGCGGTCGAACGATGAAGGCGCTCGCCATCGCCGTCACGGGCGTGCGACGCCTCGTGCGCGACCGCTCCAACATCTTCTTCGTGTTCCTCCTGCCGATGCTGCTCATCCTCGTGCTCGGCGCGGCCTTCGGCGGAGCGTTCGACAGCCGGGTAGGCGTGCATGCCGTCGGAGCAGGGGCGCTCGGCGAAGACCTCGTCGAGCGTATCGAGAGGGTAGACGGGATCGTCGTGTCGAAGTGGGAAGACCGGGAAGAGATGGTGCTGGCGTTAGAGCGTGGTCAGCTCGAGGCTGCGGTGATTGTACCAGCCGGATACGATGGTGACCTGCGCCGGGGCGCTGAGGTCAGGGTCCAGTTCATCGCCCGGCCCGACCCCGCCGCACGGGCGATACGCACCGCGGTCGAGTCGCTCGTGGTCGAGCAGGGATCGCTGCTTCGGGCTGCCGCCCTGGCCGAGCAGATGACGAACGTGCCGTACTCGGATGCTCTCGACACCGCGGTCGAGCTGACGGCTGAAGTACGCAGCCTCAACGTCGGGACGCTCGTCGTAGGCGAGATCTCGCCCTTCGAGCAGATGGGGCGCTTCGAACTCGGCGCCTACTCGCAACTCCTGCTCTTCGTCTTCCTGACCTCGATGACCGGCTCTACTGCCCTGATCGAGTCCCGGCGGCTTGGAGTGACCGGCCGCATGCTCGCCACACCCACGGCGGTGCGGACCGTGCTCGTGGGTGAAGCGCTCGGGCGATTCGCCGTCGCGCTCGTGCAGGGTGTCTTCATCATGGTCGGCTCAGCGCTTGTGTTCGGGGTGGAGTGGGGTGACCCGCTTGGTGCCGCGGCGATCTTCATCATCTTCTCACTCGGGGCTGCCGGGACCGCCATGTTGATGGGCTCGGTGCTTCAGAGCGAGCAGCAGGCCGGCGGCATCGGAGTCGTGCTCGGCATCGGTCTCGGAGCGCTCGGCGGCGCGATGGTCCCACTCTCCGTGATGGAGATCTTCTCCCCGACGCTCTACCGTGTCGCGCACGTTACCCCGCACGCCTGGGGTGTCCAGGCATTCGAGGAGCTGATTCTGCACGGGGGCGCGATCACCGACATCGTGCCCGAGCTTGCCGTGCTCTCCGCGTTCGCGATCGTTGTCTTGACGCTCGGCGCGTGGCGCTTGCGCGTGGCGCTCACCCGTCCCTGAGGCGGCTGGTATGTGGGTCATCACCCATACGCTCTCCGGCATGGCCCTCGGCGCCCTTCTCTACCCCCTGTCGCTCTGGCTGATAGTGCCGGCCGCTCTACTCCTGCACCTCATCCTCGACCTCGTGCCTCACTGGGACTACACCCGCAAACCGAACCGGACCCGGTGGGCAAGCGCCGATGTCGCCGTCTCCGTAGCCGCACTGGTGCTGGCACGCGGTGTCGCGGGCATCGAATGGGCCGTCGTGATCGCCGGGGTGGTCTCTGCCCTTCCCGACCTCGACGTCCTCGACACGCTCTGGTCGGGTCGCCGCAGGCCACGTGTCTTCCCGAGTCACTGGAGAGGATTTCCGCACGGCTCGGCGACACCGGTGCCGGGCATCGCGATCCAGTTCGTCGTCTGGGTCGTGTCGGTGGCCGTGCTGCGTGTGACCTAGCGGCCGCTGCGCGCCGATCCCCGGGTGTTCACGACCGCCACTCCCACGAGTGAGATCGTGCCTCCGATGAGAGCCAGCGTAGCAGGGACCTCTCCGAGCCATACCCATGCGATGACGATCGCGTTCACCGGCTGAAAGTACAGGAAGGTCGAGAGCGATGAGGCCGGCATCCGCGAAAGCGCGTAAGACCACAGCGCGTACGCTATCGCACCGGGGAAGACGCCCATGTAGATGACGGCCCACGTCGCCGAGGGCTGCGCGTGCGCGACCTGGGCGATGAGCCCCGGTGCGAACACGAGCATCGGCAGCGTGCCCGCCCAGATCGCATATGAGGTGAACTCGAGTGCCGTGTAGCGGCGAAGAGGGCGCTTGGAAACGATGAAATAGACGGACGTCGCGACCGCGGAGACGAATACGAGCGCCGCGCCGGGCTCAAAAGCGAGGTCACCCCCCTCTCCGAACGAGATGAGCGCCACACCGCCAAAGGACACGATGATGCCGATCCAGCCCCACAGGGTGAGGCGTTCGCCGATGAAGACGGTTGAGAGCAGCGCGGTGATGATCGGGCTTGCCGAGATGATGAGGCTGGCGGCCCCGGCGGTCACCGTGACCTCGCCGAAATTCAGAGCGACGTGATAGACGGTGATGCCGAGGAAGCCCGCGAGTGCGATACGGGGAAGGTCTCTCGGGTCGGGGGGACGCATGCGGGTCGCGGTGGCCCACACCAGGAAGACGAGTGAGGCCGTTCCGAATCTGAGTAGCGCGACCTGCCCGGGGCCGTATGACTCCAGCCCTGCGCGTATGCCGGCGAAAGCAGACGCCCACAGCAACAGAGCCACGATGATCGCCGCCCACGTAAGCGGCTGGCGACGCCAGGAATCCCCGTCCACGAGACCTCCGGCCTCAGCCGAGCGAGAATCGGGCGACGTCGGCGCGGTGCTCGAGCAGCTCCCACGCACCGGATGCGCCCGCCGCGCGCACGGCAAGCTCGAAGTGAAGCATGGCGATGCCGCAGTCCAATCGCTTCGACACTATCGGCGTGTCGGGCCCGTCGAACGAGATGACGATCGCGCCCTCGTCAACGCGGAAACGCCACGGCTGCCGATTATGCGCTGACGGAGCGATACGGGCCGCCTCCACGCCGGGACGCGCCCAATTCGGCCAGCTCCTGTCGTGAAGGTCCGGAGCGATGTGCTCGACGGGCTTACGCGGCTTGGGCTTCTTCATGCCGTATACGAAACGCTCGGTGCTCGTGACCTTCTGCATCGGATATCCGAGCGGGGTGACCGCGAACACCTTTTCCCCGTCCGAAGCGCCCGCCGTTGTCCGGGCAAGCGAACCGTCGAACATGCCGCCGACCCAGCACGTCCCCACACCCAGCGCGGTGGCCTCGAGCACGATCGCCTCTCCGGTATATCCGACCGAAGCCTTGGCCCGGGGTGAGTCGGCCCGGCCGACGAAGAGCGCCGCCGAGGGAGCCCCGTGGACGCGGCCGTACGAACCGACAATCCCGCGGAACAGGTCCTCGCGGACGGATCGCGCCATGACGGCACGTGCATCCGGGTGTGGACGGAACCGCTCGCACGCATCCTCGAGCGCCGCCAGATGCTCCTCGCTCGGCGTGGAGCCGTCGAAGGCACGACGGGAGCGACGCTCGCGGGCCGCCTCGAGCCAGCGGTCGACAGGGGCGTCAGGGAGCGAGAGCGTTGACATGCGGCCTCCTCGGCAGGGATGGTCAGGAACGGCCGGTTCCGTCGGCCGCTCGGATACGTTCATTCCCGCTTGGACGATACCCTATGCCGAGCCCCGCCGGGCGCCGGGCGAGAGATCGGGATGCGCATGTCGTCTCAGCCCAGGATGGCGAGCAGCAGCAGCAGCACGGCCAGCGCACCGACCGCCGATATGGCGGTCGCCCATGC
>SKKZ01000097.1 GCA_007123455.1 Coriobacteriia bacterium
AGGAACCTGCCCCGGGCACGTGTGATCACCGCATCTGAAGCGAACACATACGATCTGGTCGATAACACCGCCGTGCTCTTCACGAAGCCGGCCCTGAACTGGCTCGAGGAGGTACTGGCATGATGCACAACCACGACCCACGTGCTATCATCCTGCGTCCGGTCGTGTCGGAGAAGTCCTACGACATGATCGCGCAGAACCGTTACACGTTCGAGGTGGACAAGCGCGCCACCAAGCCGCAGATCGCCGATGCGGTGACCGAGATCTTCGGTGTGACGGTCGAGAAGGTCAACACCATGAACGTCGCGGGCAAGCCCCGCCGCCTCCGCTTCCGCGCGGGGACGACGCGTTCGTGGAAGAAGGCGATCGTCACTCTGAAAGAGGGCGACTCGATCGAGTTCTTCGAGAGCTAAGAGGTTCATGTTGTAAGAAGGTGACCGGGTACCCGCATTGTGCGGGATGGAGCCGCCCGGCACCGTGGTAGTCCGGCGTCGGAGCCGCCGCGTGTCGAACGAGGCACGCATGTCCCAGGCGGACCGGCAATCGGACGGAAGGAGAGATGATGGGACTCAAGAGATACAAGCCGACCTCACCGGGCCGGAGGTTCCAGACGGTGTCGGATTTCGCCGACATCACTACCTCGACCCCGGAGAAGTCGCTGCTCGAGCCGCTTCCCAAGAAGGGCGGCCGCAACAACAAAGGTAGGATCACGACCCGGCACCAGGGTGGCGGGCACAAGCGCCGCTATCGCCGTATCGATTTCAAGCGTACCAAGGACGGTGTTCCCGCCAAGGTCGCTACGATCGAGTACGACCCCAACCGCTCGGCGCGTATCGCGCTGTTGCACTACGCCGACGGTGAGAAGCGCTACATCCTCGCGCCACAGAAGCTCACCGTGGGCGACACGGTGATGTCGGGCTCCGATGCCGACATCAAGCCGGGTAACGCGCTTGCTCTAGGCGATATCCCGACGGGTACCGTCGTCCACGCCATCGAGATGCAGCCCGGCAAGGGTGCAGCGATGGCGCGCTCGGCCGGCACTTCGGCTCAGCTGATGGCCAAGGAGGGCAACTACGCGATCCTCCGCATGCCCTCGACGGAGATGCGCAAAGTCTTGCTGACCTGCAGAGCTACCATCGGCACCGTCGGTAACGCCGAGCACGAGGGCATTTCGATCGGCAAGGCCGGCCGTAACCGCTGGAAGGGCGTCCGCCCGACGGTCCGCGGTACCGTGATGAACCCGGTCGACCATCCGCATGGTGGTGGCGAGGGCAAGAACAAGACCGCCGGTCGCCATCCCGTGAGCCCGTGGGGCGTCCCGACCAAGGGTCACCGTACGCGCAAGAAGGGTAAGGGTTCCGACCGCCTGATCATCCGCCGCCGCAAGAAGTAGCGTCGGACCGTAAAGGGAGCTGGAGTACACGATGAGCAGAAGCCTGAAAAAGGGACCCTACGTCGAGCCGCGTCTGATCGGGCGCATCCACGCCATGAACGAGGCCGGCGAGAAGAAGGTCATCAAGACCTGGTCGCGCGCGTCCACCATCTTCCCGGAGATGGTCGGTCATACGATCGCGGTCCACGACGGCCGCAAGCACGTCCCGGTCTACGTCACCGAGTCGATGGTAGGTCACAAGTTCGGCGAGTTCGCGCCGACGCGAACGTTCCGCGGACACGCGGCCGACAGGAAGGGCAAGAGGTAGAAGATGGAAGCGAGAGCTGTTGCACGCTACGTGCGGGTAAGCCCGCGCAAAGCCCGCCTCGTCATCGACCTCATCCGCGGTAAGTCCGTGGAGGAGGCCACCGCCATCCTCAGGTTCACCCCTCGTGCCGCCGCCGAGGTCGTGGAGAAGGTGCTGTTGAGCGCAGCGGCCAACGCCGAGAAGAACCTGAAGATCAAGCGTGACGATCTGTATGTGTCCACCGTGTTTGTCGATGAGGGTCCGACCCTCAAGCGGATCAGGCCGCGTGCCATGGGCCGCGCAGCCCGTATCGACAAGCGCACGAGCCACATCACCGTGGTCGTCAAGCAGCGAGAGGAGGCGTAAAGCCGTGGGTCAGAAGGTATACCCCGTTGGTTTCAGGCTGGGCATCACCGAAGAGTGGCGTTCCCGCTGGTACGCCGGCAAGGACTACAGTAAGACCCTGGCCGAGGACCTGAAGATCCGCGAGTATCTGATGGACCGCCTCCGTCGTGCCGCGGTCTCCCGTGTGGAGATCGAGCGCAAGGGCGACAAGCTGGTGGTCGACTTGTGGACCGCGCGCCCCGGCATCGTCATCGGCAAGAAGGGCTCCGAGGTCGATGCGTTGCGCAAGGACCTCGAGAAGATGAGCGGCTCGACGGTCGCTGTGAACATCATCGAGATCAAGCGCCCCGAGCTCGATGCGACGCTGGTGGCTCAGAGCGTCGCCGAACAGCTGGTCGGTCGTGTGGCGTTCCGCCGCGCGATGCGCAAGGCGGTGGCTTCCGCGATGAAGAGCGGGGCCCTCGGCATCCGGATCCAGTGCTCGGGTCGCCTCGGCGGCGCCGAGATGGGTCGACGCGAGTGGTATCGCGAAGGCCGTGTGCCGCTGCATACGCTGCGCGCCAAGATCGACTACGGTACCGCCACCGCCCGCACGAACATGGGCGCGGTCGGCGTGAAGGTATGGATCTATCGCGGTGAGGTTCTGCCCGGTCAGGAGATTCCGACGCCTGAGATGGAGCGTCCGGCGCGTCCTCGCCGTTCTAACCGTGGAGGGAGATCGTAAGATGCTGCTGCCCAAGCGAGTGAAGCACCGCAAGGTGCAGCGGGGATCCATGAAGGGCATGGCCAAAGGTGGTACCGAGGTCCAGCAGGGCGACTTCGGACTCAAGGCCCTTGAGCCTGCCTGGATCACGAACCGCCAGATCGAGGCGGCTCGTGTCGCGATGACCCGTCACATGAAGCGTGGCGGAAAGGTGTGGATCAACATCTTTCCGGACAAGCCCGTGACCCAGAAGCCCGCCGAGACCCGTATGGGTTCGGGCAAGGGTAACCCCGAGAAATGGGTTGCCGTGGTCAAGCCCGGACGCGTCATGTTCGAGGTGGCCGGTGTGTCCGAGGAGGTGGCTCGTGAGGCGATGCGTCTTGCCGCTCACAAGCTGCCCATCAGGTGTAGGTTCGTGAACCGAGCCGACAGTGGCGGTGAAGCGTAGATGAAGACTGAAGATATCAAAGGATTGGCCGAATCCGATCTTGTGGAGAAGGTCAAGGAGGCCCGGACGGAGCTGTTCAACCTCAGGTTCCAGCTCGCTACCGGCCAGCTCGACAACCCAGCCAGGATCAAGGCCGTCAAGAAGGACATCGCGCGGCTCTTGACCGAGCTGCACTCCCGCGAGCTGAGCGCATCGCGTGACGCGGCGGCCTCGTGAAGACGGTGGAGAGGATCGGTATGAGCAACGAACGTAACAGGCGCAAGACCCGCCAGGGTGTGGTCGTCTCTGCAGGCGCAGAGAAGAGCTGCGTGGTCATGGTCGAGGAGCGCAAGCGTCATCCTCTGTACGGCAAGATGATCACCAAGAGCACGAAGTTTCACGCGCACGACGAGGAGAACGCCGCTCGGGTCGGTGACGTCGTCCAGATCATGGAGACCCGCCCGATTTCGAAGCTCAAGCGGTGGCGCCTCATCGAGGTCGTCGAGAAGGCCAAGTAGCAGAGTCGGCTGTCGATGTGCGCCGCACCGCAGCGCACCTCTCACTGTCCGAGCGGTTTCGGAGGAAGAAATGATTCAAGCAGAATCACGGCTCAAAGTGGCCGACAACTCAGGTGCAAGGCGGGTGCTGTGCATCAAGGTGCTCGGCGGCTCGAAGCGCCGGTATGCACGGGTCGGCGACACGATCGTCTGCACGGTCAAGGAGGCGATCCCCAACGGCAACGTCAAAAAGGGCGAGATCGTCCGCGCCGTGGTCGTTCGTACCAAGAAAGAAGTCCGTAGGCCGGATGGCAGCTACATCAAGTTCGACGAGAATGCTGCCGTCATCATCGACAACCAGGGCAACCCTCGGGGGACACGAATCTTCGGCCCGGTCGCGCGCGAGCTGCGTGACCAGCGCTACATGAAGATCGTCTCACTCGCGCCTGAAGTCCTGTAAGGAGGTCGCACCAGATGGCGAAGTCACTGATTATCCGCAAGGGCGACCGCGTCAAGGTCATCGCTGGCAAGGACAAGGGCAAAGAGAGCCGTGTCCTGCGCGTGTACCCGCACAAGGAGCGCCTCGTAGTGGAGCGCGTCAACATGATCAAGAAGCACGAGCGTGCGACCCAGAAGAAGCCAAAGGGCGGCATTCTGGAGATCGAGGGCACGATCCACGTCAGTAACGTGATGTTGCTGTGCCCGAGCTGCAGCCAGGCCACCCGCGTCGGCAGCAAGCGTGAGGGCGGCAACCGTGTCCGCGTTTGTAAGAAGTGTGGCAAGGACATCGATTAGAGGTACGTCAACAGTCCGCGTCCGGAGTCCCCGGATGCGGGGCGTCGGGTCGGAAATCCGACGCGATTCGAGCACACGGAGGTAACAACCGGTGGCAGCAAGGTTCAAAGAGCAGTACAAGACCGAGGTCGTGCCCGCCCTTATGGAGCGGTTCGGCTACGGCAATATCAACGAGGTGCCACGTCTCGAGAAGATTGTCGTGAACATGGGCGTGGGCGAGGCCGTGGCCGATGCAAAGCAGCTTGATGCGGCGATGAGCGATCTTGCCACGGTGACCGGGCAGAAGCCGATGATCACGCGGGCCAAGAAGTCGATCGCCAGCTTCAAGCTCCGCCAGCACATGCCGATCGGGGCGAAGGTGACACTTCGCGGAGAGCGGATGTGGGAGTTCTTCGATCGGCTGATGTCCACCGCGATCCCGCGTATCCGTGACTTCCGTGGTCTGCCCACGAAGTCGTTCGACGGCCGGGGCAACTACTCGATGGGCGTGACCGAGCAGCTTATCTTCCCCGAGGTCGATTACGACAAAGTCGACCGCATCAGAGGTATGGACATCACGTTCGTCACGAGTGCGAAAACCGACGAGGAAGCGAAGGCGCTGCTCGAAGCGTTCTCCTTCCCGTTCAAGCGATAGATTCTACCGGTCGGCGCCGGACGCGGCGCCGCGGCAAGGAGGTTTCAGGTGGCAAAGAAGTCGATGATCGCCAAGGCGAAGCGCACCCCGAAGTTCGGTGTGCGTGCCGTCAACCGCTGCAACCGCTGCGGGCGGCCGCGTGCCTACTATCGCCAGTTCGGCATGTGCCGCATCTGCGTGCGTGAGCTCGCGAGTCGCGGCGAACTACCTGGCGTTCGCAAGGCCAGCTGGTAGGCCACGCCAGGAGGATCCGTCCGACAGGCGCGCAAGCCACGGGTTGACGCGAACCGTCGGGGTGGAGTCATCCCGATCCATAGGAGGAAATGAGAACCATGAGCATGACAGATCCCATCGCGGACATGCTGACGCGGGTGCGTAACGCCAACTCGGCATTCAAGGCCTCTACCACTATGCCTTCCTCGAAGAAGCTGGTGGAGATTGCTCGCATCATGAAGGAAGAGGGCTATATCGAGGACTACCGGGTTGCGCCCGGCGATGTCCAGGACACGCTCGAGATCGTTCTGAAGTACGGACCCAAGCGTGAGCGCACCATCACGGGCATCCGCCGGATCAGCAAGCCGGGGCTGCGCGTATACGCGAAGAAAGACGAGTTGCCCCGCGTACTCGGCGGACTCGGCATCGCGGTCATCTCGACGTCAAGCGGTGTCATGAGCGAGAAGGGTGCTCGCAAGGCAGGCGTCGGCGGCGAAGTAATCGCCTACATCTGGTAGCGGACGGACTGAGAAAGGAGCGACAGCCGTGTCTCGAATCGGCAAGCAGCCCATCCCGGTCCCGTCCGGGGTTGAAGTTCAGATAGACGGCTCCACGGTCAGGGTCAAAGGGCCCAAGGGAGAGCTGAGTTCGACGTTCAACGAGGATATGAGAATCGAGCTTGAGGACGGGCTCGTCACGGTGACCCGCCCGAGCGACAACCGGACCCATCGGTCGCTGCACGGGCTCACCCGCACACTCATCGCCAACATGGTGACGGGTGTCTCGGAGGGCTTCAGCAAGAACCTGGAGATCATCGGCGTCGGGTACCGGGCACAGCTCAAGGGCTCGGACCTCGAGTTGGCTCTCGGTTTCAGCCACCCGGTCATCGTCAAGGGCGAGCCCGGTATCACGTTCGAGGTGCCCGCCCCGACGAAGATCACCGTAAGCGGCATTGACAAGCAGCGGGTCGGCCAGGTCGCAAGTGAGATCCGCGACTTCCGTCCGCCCGAGCCCTACAAAGGCAAGGGCGTGCGCTACGAGGGCGAATACGTCCGTCGGAAGCTCGGCAAGACTGCGAAGTAACGTGCCGCCCGGTCGTCGCGCCGGGTGAGATGAGGAGAGTAGATACACCATGGAGAGAACTAAGGCGAAGTCGGCGGCACTCAGCCGTCGTCAGCGTAGGGTCCGGGGCAAGGTGAGCGGCACTGCCGAGCGCCCCCGTCTCAGGGTCACCCGCAGCAACGCTCACATCTACGGGCAGCTGATCGATGATGTGGGTGGCCGAACCGTGGTTGCCGCATCGAGCATCGACAGCGAGCTTCGCACGTCGCTGAAGAGTGGCTCGAACGCCGATGCCGCCAAAGCAGTCGGTGAGGTGCTCGGTCGCCGGGCAGTCGAAGCCGGCATCAAGGAAGCCGTGTTCGATCGCGGCGGGCGTCTGTACCACGGGCGCGTGAAGGCTCTGGCCGACGGTGCGCGTAGCGCCGGGTTGAAGTTCTAGGGAGGAAACGGTATGGCGCGCAGACAGGCCCCGGTCTCGGAGCTGCAGGAGAAGGTCGTATACATCAACCGCGTGTCGAAGGTCGTCAAGGGCGGCCGTCGCTTCGCACTCACCGCGCTCGTCGTGGTCGGCGATGGTGCCGGCAGCGTGGGCGTGGGCATGGGTAAGTCCCAGGAGGTGCCCATCGCGATCAAGAAGGGTATCGAGGACGCCAAGAAGAATATGTTCAAGGTCCCGCTCATCGACACCACCATCCCGCATGAGGTCGTCGGTCAGTTCGGCGCGGGCAGGGTTCTGCTCAAGCCGGCTGCCCCCGGTACCGGCGTCATCGCCGGCGGTCCCGTGCGTGCGCTCATGGAGCTGGCCGGAATCAAGGATGTGCTCTCCAAGTCCCTGGGCACCGACAACGCACTGAACATGGTGAAGGCGGCTGCCGAGGGCTTGAAGTCCCTCTCGAGCCCCGAAGAGGTCGCGAAGCGTCGCGGCAAGACCGTGGGCCAGGTCTACGGTTGGGAGGAGTAGGGCTGTCATGGCAAAGGACACGACAAAGAGGATCCGCATCACACAGACCAAGAGTGTCATCGGCGCCCCGGCCGATCAGAGGGCGACGGTGCGCGCGTTGGGCATCAAGCGCATGAACCATACCGTCGAGCAAGACGACAACCCGGTCATCCGCGGTATGGTGTTCAAGGTCAAGCATCTGGTACGGGTCGAGGACGCGTAGTACGAGCGACGGTACCGCCCCACAGCGGGGCACTATGAAGTCAGCCGGCGGCGAGCGGCCGGCGCCCGCGCGAGAAGCGCGGGAAGCGAACCGAAGGAGAACGACTGATGCAGCTACACGATCTCTTCCCGGCACCCGGGTCCCGCAAGGACCGCAAGCGGGTCGGACGCGGGCATGGCTCCGGCTACGGTGGCAGAAGCGGCCGCGGCAACAAGGGCCAGCTCTCGCGCTCCGGCGGCGGCAAGGGCCCCGGCTTCGAGGGCGGGCAGAACCCGCTCCACATGCGACTTCCGAAACTGCGGGGGTTCAAGAACCGCTTTCGCACCGAGTACGTGATCGTGAACGTCTCCCGGCTCGACGAGCGGTTCTCGTCTGGTGACACGGTCGACATCGACGCGCTGTTTGCGGCCGGCCTGATCAAGTCGAGGACGGCGCCGATCAAGGTTCTCGGCGATGGCGAACTCACCAAGTCGCTCACCGTCAGAGTCGACAAGGTATCCGCTCCTGCGAAGGCCAAGATCGAGGCCGCCGGAGGGACGGTCGAGACACAGTGATCACCGCAATTGCGAACGCATTCAGGGTCCCGGAGCTTCGCCGCAAGATTCTCTTCACCCTCGCGATCGTCGGTGTTTATCGAGTGGGTGCGCACATACCAGTGCCCGGTGTGGACCTCGAGCGCGTACAGGACATCATCGAAGGGCAGGCCGCACTCGGCCTGCTCAACCTGTTCTCCGGCGGTGCGCTCGAGAACTTCGCCGTGTTCGCGCTCGGCATCATGCCCTACATCACCTCGGCCATCATCATGCAGCTCCTCCAGGGGGTCATCCCCAAGGTCGAGCAGTGGGCCAAGGAGGGAGAGGCCGGCCAGCGCAAGATCACTCAGACCACGCGCTACCTCACGCTGGCCATCGCCAGCGTTCAGGCCATCGCGATGCTCGGTCTGTTTCAGAGCGCGCTCGCGCCGGCCGGCATCACGCTCGATATAATCTCCCGCGCAGTGATCGTCATCACCCTTGTCGCAGGTACAGCGCTCATCATGTGGATGGGTGAGCTCATCACGCAGCGCGGTATCGGCAACGGTATGTCGCTGATGATCTTCGCGAGCATCGTCGCGCGCTTCCCGGTTGCCATCGTGCAGGCCCTGCGCCTCGGTAACGTGGCCATGACCATCGCGCTCATGTTCATCTTCGTGTTCGTCGTCGCCGCGGTGGTCACGATCGACCGCGGTCAGCGCCGGATCCCGGTCCAGTACGCGAAGCGTGTCGTGGGCCGTAAGGTGTACGGCGGTGCCGGTACCTACATCCCGCTGAAGATCAACGGCGCGAACGTCATCCCGATCATCTTCGCCTCGGCGATCCTGTTCTTCCCGGCGCAGCTTGCGACGTTGACGGGAGTCGAATGGATGCAGGCCATAGGCAACTCGCTCGCGAGCGGTGGCCTGTACTACGTCTTCTTCGCCGGACTCGTCATCTTCTTCACGTACTTCTACACCGCCCTGGTGTTCAATCCGATCGACCTCGCCGACAACCTGCGCAAGAACGGTGGCTTCATCCCCGGCGTGCGTCCGGGTAAGGCGA
>SKKZ01000109.1 GCA_007123455.1 Coriobacteriia bacterium
ATCCTTCCGCCCGAGGTCACCGACGTGCTTGCCGGACTCCAGGACGAAGTGCCTGCCGAGTCGTTCGACGCCGTCCGCGCCAAGGCCGAGTCCGATCTCGGCGAACCCCTCGCGCATGCGTACGCGCGGGTGGACGAGACGCCGCTCGCCGCGGCGTCCCTCGGCCAGGCACACCGTGCCAGGCTCTGCGATGAGGAAGCGGCCGCCCACGGCTTCTCCGACGTCGTCGTCAAGGTCCAGCGGCCCTACATCGACGAGGTGGTCGACGTCGATCTGGCAGCACTGCGCCGGGTGGGCGGCTGGCTGCAACGCTATCGGCCCGTGAGCAGGCGGGCGGACGTGCGTGCGCTTTTCGACGAGTTTGCCGCCGTCACGCTCGAGGAGCTCGACTACGTTGCCGAGGGTCGCAACGCCGAGCTGTTCGCGGAGAACTTCCGCGACGACCCACGCGTCGGCTTTCCCCGGGTGGTGTGGAACCTCAGCACCCGGCGAGTCCTGACCCTCGAGGACGTCTCGGCGATCAAGATCACCGACTACGACGCTATCACCGATGCCGGAATCGACCGCGGGAAGGTCGCCTCGGTTCTGGCCGACACGTATCGCACGCAGATCCTCGAGCACGGCTTCTTCCACGCCGACCCGCACCCCGGCAACCTTTTCGTGACCCCGCTTGGCACCGTCGACGAAGCGGGCGACCCGCAGTGGAAGCTCACGTTCATCGACTTCGGCATGGTCGGGCGCGTACCCGACCGGCTTCGCGCCAACCTGCGCGAGACGGTCATCGCCGTCGGCACGCAGGACCCGGCCCGGCTCGTCCAGAGCTACCGCGACCTCGGTGTACTCCTGCCCGACGCCGACCTGCGGCTCATCGAGACCGCCGGTACGCAGCTGTTCGACCGCTTCTGGGGCATGAGCATGGGGGAGCTCAGCCAGATCGACTGCGAGGAGGTCGTCCGCTTCGGCTCGCAATTCCGGGAACTGCTGCTCGAAATGCCCTTCCAGCTCCCTCAGAACCTGCTGATGCTCGGGCGCACGGTGGGGATCCTCTCCGGGATGTGCACAGGACTGGACCCCGGGTTCAACCTGTGGACGACGGTGCGGGCCTACGCGTCGAAGCTGATCGCCGAGGAGGCGACGTCGGACTGGCAGACGTGGCTCGACGAGGCCGCAAAGGTCTTCCGGGTGCTGCTCACCTTACCCGGGCGGACCGACCGGGTCCTGACCACCATGGAGCGCGGCGAGCTGGAGGTGCGCACGCCCCAGCTCGGCAGGCAGATGATGTACCTGGAACGCTCGGCGAACCGGGTAGCGGGCGGGGTGTTCTTCGGAGCGCTCCTCATCGCGGGAGCGATCCTCTACCCTGCCGACCCGTCGCTGGCGCGATTCCTGATGGGCGCGTCCGTCGTGCCTGCCGCCTGGGCCCTCTTCTTCGCGCGCGGGCATAGGCCTCGGAGATGAGCGGCGTGGTAGACCTCTGGAGCACCCTCGTGCCACTCATCGTGGCGAGCGCACTGGTGCCGGTGCAGCTGGTCGCCACTATCGTGCTGCTGCGGTCTTCGTTCGGGACCGCAGCCGCGTGGGTTGCGGGCATGGCGACATTCCGTATTGCTCAAGGCATCCTCTTCGGACTTATCTTCACCGCGAGCGCCGCCGCCGGCGGCGAAGCATCGAACGGTCCCGGCCCGGTCGTGTCCACGCTGCTGCTCGTGCTCGCCGTGCTCTTCTACGTGACGGCGGTAAGAACGGTGCTCGCCGAGGACGATCCCGACGCTCCTCCCCCCGCCTGGATGGAGAAGGCCGGCGCGCTCACCCCCAAAGGCGCCTTCCTCGCCGGCGTGGCGTTTCTGGCGGTCGCGGCGAAGTTCTGGGTCTTCACCCTCGGCGCGATTGGCGCCATCGCGGAGGCAGAGCTGGGCCGAGCGGCCGGCATCGGCACGTTCCTCGCCTTCGTGGTGCTCGCACAATCGGGGCACCTGGCCATTCTGATGCTGGCTGCCTCGTCTTCTTCGCGTGCGACGAGTGCGCTCCGCGCGATCTCGGAGTGGCTTGAGCGGAACAGCGCCCTGCTGAAGATCGTCCTGGGCATCGTCTTCGGGACGTGGTTCATGGCGAAGGCGCTGGCAGGGTTCGGCGTCCTGTGATGACGTGTTGCGCACCACGCGGCTATCCCGTACTGGTCGATACCCTGGAGTGGCACTCGACAGTCGGCTACTATGTACGGGCGCTTCGCCTCCGTAGCTCAGGGGATAGAGCACAGGTTTCCTAAACCTGGTGTCGCAGGTTCGAATCCTGCCGGGGGCACCACAGAAAACACCAGGCAGGCCGCCCATTCCGGGGTGTGCCTGCCTGCGTGCTTCCATTCCTCCGAAGCCCCCGTTGGTAGACACCGAACGCCCAACGGATGCCGACGGAACCCGACATCGACCGGACGCCCGGACGGGAACTCGGAACCCAGAATGCCAGAATCATACTCACATGAGCGCGTTTTAGCTGGCAAAAGCGGGAACAACAGATATGCGGCGTGTCACAGCCGTCAATCGCCGTCGACCGGCGATCGGGGCGTGACAGCGCGATCGTGGCACTCACAGCCGTGCCTCGCATATATGACGACAGACGCCAGCCTTGCCAAGTACCACAGCGGAGCGGAGCGGGGCGTCGCAGTCCGATGCGGTGGCACTTTCGCAGCAACCTTCAGCAGACGCGCTTCGTGGCACGCAGGTATGCGTGCGCACGTACTTGTGCGCCCTGAACTTTGACAAGCGAAGATTGAGAGGCGATACGCCATGAAGAGGGGGATAGCTCTGTCCCTCCTCGTCGGATTCGTTCTTGTGCTCGGCCTGAGCGGAGGCCTTGGACTCGATGCCTCGTATGCGGCCACGACCGTATCACTTCATGGTCCCCATGAGGGGTCAAACAGCGAGACATTCCAAAAGGAGTCGGACACCGGAGGGCTGACCGACGCGGTCGTGTGGCACTTCGTTGTGAATCAACTCGACGCAGGCACGCCACCTGGCCAGCTCACAGTCACCTTTCAGAATGCTGGTCAGAAGACGGCCACGGGACGGCCTGTTGGAATAGGCCGAGTGCAGCACTTCTACGTGGGCACGGCAAGTCACGACATTCTCCTTACTGGTTCTGCAGCAGTAGAAAGTGTCCGCGTAGGCAAGTTGTTGCTCAGTCACGTGTCCTGGACCATGGTGCCCGACGACCCGGACGATCCCGACGACCCGGACGATCCCGATGATCCCGACGACCCGGACGATCCGGATGATCCCGATGATCCCGATGATCCCGACGACCCGGACGATCCGGACGATCCCGACGATCCCGATGACCCGGACGACCCGGACGATCCGGACGACCCGGACGATCCCGATGACCCGGACGATCCCGACGACCCGGACGACCCGGACGATCCCGATGACCCGGATGATCCCGATGACCCGGATGATCCGGACGATCCCGACGACCCGGACGACCCGGACGATCCCGATGACCCGGACGATCCCGATGACCCGGACGATCCCGACGACCCGGACGACCCGGACGATCCCGATGACCCGGACGACCCGGACGACCCGGACGACCCATTCCTCCCCTTCACCGAGGAGGAGCGAGTCCTGGTCACCGTCACGACAGTGGAATACCTTCCTTTCACTGGCAGCAATCGCTCACAACTGCTGTGGATTGCCGTGTGGGCCGCTTTGGTGGGCCTGGCAACGAGAAGGCTCGCCTTCATCGGTGCCCGCTAGAGAAGCAGCCGTACAACAGATGAAGGGGCCGCCCTGAAGGGCGGCCCCTCTTTCTGTGTCGCGAGATGTCGGTTGTTCACCCCGACTAGAACCGCCGCTACTGCCCGTATCCGAACTCCTCAAGGATTTCGAGCACCTCATCGTCGCTTACCTGCCCGAAGTGACGGTAGAACTGGCCGACCGCATGGAAGAAGGCCGGACGTAGAGGCGCGATGAGCTCATCGACGTACGGCTCGAACGCAGCCACCGAACTTGCCGCGATCACCGGGACCGCAAGCACTACCCGGTCGACCCCCTGTTCCCTTACGTAGCGACAGGCGGCCAGCGCTGTCAGCCCGGTCGCGATCCCGTCGTCGACGACGATAGCGGTCGCACCGTCCAGATCGACCGGCTCGCCTCCGCCCCGGTACAGCTCGATGCGACGACGGATCTTGTCGCGCACCGGGCGTGCGAGATGCTCCAGTTCGGCGAGATCGTAGCCGGCCTCGGGATTCGCAGTGACTCGCCCGTCGGCGTCCACGGCCCCGACCGCATACTCGGGATTCCCCGGCGCACCAATCTTGCTCGCAATCACCACGTCCAGCGCCAGATCGAGCCTGCGCGCGATCTCGCCACCGATCACTACCCCGCCGCGGGGGATGCCGAGTACCACCGCATCCTCATCACCTGCGAATCTCGCGAGCTCTTCCGCTAGCTGCCGTCCGGCATCATGTCGATCCCGATACATACGCCACGCCTCCTGCGGTCGCCCGACCACATAGAGGTGCATTCCCCGGACGGGGGCGCATCACACGTCACGGGCTCAGCGTTCCACGCGCGTCCAGCGGCAGAGCCGGGCCTCAGCGAGTTCGAGCAGCTCGTAGATCACAACGCCGAGCAGCGCCATGCCGATGATTCCGGCGAACATGGCATCGTAGGAAAGTCGACCCCACGCATCGACGATGTAGTAGCCCAGACCACTCGTCCCGCCGATGGACTCGGCAAGGAAGAGGACTGCCACCGCGGTACCGGTGCCGATGCGCAGCGCGGTGAAGATGTCGGGCAGCGCGGCCGGTATCACGACGTGGCGGAAGACGTCGAGCCTGCCCGCGCCGAGGGAGCGGACCGAGAGTACGGAACCCGCAGGAATGGCTCGGGCAGCATCGCGGGCCGTCACCAGCAGCTGGAAGAAGACGATCAGCGTGATGAGCACGATCTTGCTCGCATCTCCAAGACCGAGAAGCACGAGCAGGACGGGCAGGAACACGACCTTCGGTATGGGGTAGATGAGGAACACGAGCGGCGCGAACACCGCATCGGCTCGCGGCGAGCGGCCGAGCATGAGGCCGAGCGGTACCGCGAGCACAGTCCCGAGAGCCGTCGCGGCGACGACGCGCCACGTGCTCGCTGCCAGGTGAGGCGCGAGATCGCTCCAGAAGGCAGTGGAGAACGCCGTCAGTGCCGGCACGGGTCCGGGCAGTGCGCGCGAGTCGATTGCGAGGGCGCCCAGCTGCCACAACACGATTATCGCGATCGCCGCTCCGATGTAGCCGATCGTCTTGCGGCGCCATCCTCTCATGCTCCCTCACCGACCTCGACGCGGCCGGTCTCCCGGTCAACCAGTGCGCCCACCGCCCCCTCTTCGGCGAGCAGACGGCGCAACTCGACGCAGCGCTCGTAGAACTCGGAGGTATTGCGGTAACCCGGCTCGCCCATCCGCGGGTTGTCGACGACCGCGGACACCCGTCCGGGTCGCGGTGAAAGCACGATGACACGCCTTCCGAGGAAGACGGCCTCCTCGATGGAGTGCGTCACGAGGACGCACGTGTGGCGCCGCTGGCGCCAGAGCTCGAGCAGAAGATCTTGCAGGTCCTCACGGGTGAGCGCGTCGAGTGCGGAGAGAGGCTCGTCCATGAGCAGCAGGTCGGCATCGAGCGCGAGCGCGCGCGCGACCGCAAGCCGCTGACGCATACCACCGGAGAGTTCTCCCGGGTATGCATCGACGAACTCCGCAAGCCCCACCCGGGCAAGTGAAGACATCGCACGCTCACGGCGCTCGGCCCTGGTAACGCGACGCACTTCGAGACCCAGCGCCGCGTTGTGGAAGACGGTCTTCCAGGGCAGCAGTCCGAAGTCCTGCAATATCAGCGCGGTGGCGAGTCGGGGCCCCGTGACCTCCTTGCCGCCAACGAGCAGCCTGCCCGCATCCGGGCACAGCATCCCTGACGCGAGCAGAAGCAGCGTCGACTTGCCACATCCGGACGGTCCGATGATCGCGACAGGCTCGCCTTCGGCAACACTCAGGTCGAAGTGCTCGAGCGCGACGGTATCGCGCCCCACTCCGGTGTAGGCGAGAGAGACCCCCTGGGCGACAAGCCCGGCCACGCGCGCCTCCCTACGGCATAACGAGCACAAGATCCTCGTAGGTCAGCGGTGTGGTAAGCGTACCCTTGTCACGCATCCATTCGAGGACCGAATCGACCTGTGCGGCGGTCGGGATCTGTGCTGCCGGATACTGGTTGATGCGGTACGTATCCTTGATCGGCTCCGGCAGGCGCGCCTGTTCGACGAGCAGTTCACGCCACGCATCCGGATTCTCGTTGACGATCTCCGCACCCGCATCCCACGCCTTTAGCAGCGCAGACATAGTATCCACGCCCCCGATCTCCGAAAGGTACTCGTCGGAGAAGGCAAGGACGGTCTGCGAGAGGTTCTCGCCGGTGGTGTCGTCGGCAAGCAGGATGGCACCCTCGTGCTCGGCGAGGCTCAACAGCGGCTCGGGCAGCGCGGCGGCCTTGAGCTGGCCCTGCATGAGCAAGTCGTAACGCACCGGGACCTTGGGCACCGCCTCGACCACGACGTCATCAGCAGGCACACCTGCCTGGCGCATGAGGCCGTCGAGGACATACTCCTGGATGGTATTGGATGAGGTCCCGACCGGGACACCAGCGAGCGCGACGATGTCCGTATAGCCGGAATCCGGAGCCGCGACGATGCCGAACCGACCCTCGGCGGGGGTGGCGCCGAGCATGATCGTGGCGATGGTGACCGGCGTCCCGGCCGCCTCAAGCTGTGCAGCGGCGATGATGTCGCCCATGAATGCATCGATCTCACCGGCAACGAACGCAGTGTCACGCTCCTGCGCGGCCTGGAACGTCACTATCTCGACGGAATCGAGACCGTACTCCGCGAAGAGCCCCTGATCCTCGGCGACCCAGAGCGGCAGCATGTCCTCGGTCGGGAGCGTGCCGATCACCACCGGCTTGGGCTCTGCGACGCGCGGCTCACGTTCGGCATCGGTCTCAGCCTGCTGAGTGCAGCCTGTAAGGGTAGCCGCTCCGAGGGCAAGCGCGCATACGGCAGCGATGATTCGTCGGTTCATCTGAGAATTCCTCCTTGTAAGGGCGACGTGTGCTACCCGGCACATACGGGGCGGCGAAGCCGCAACTCGTCGCGGGACGGAATGCCGGAGAAGCCCGCGACAGCGGCTCCGGCACGGTCGGCGAGCAGGCCGACGGCGACATCGTAGATCGCGAAACCGTGGCGCTGGTAGAAGTAGAGAAGCGATACGTCATCGTTGGAGACCGCGACCCGGACCGCCGGCAAGCCGCGCTCTCGGGCGAAGTCGACGGCCGCACGCAGCAGTGCTGCGCCCACGCCCTTACCCTGATACTCCGGATACACGGAGAGCAACACGATGACGAGTTCCCCGCCGTGGACTGCGGTCGAAAGAAGTCCGGCGAGCGCGCCATCCGCCTCGGCGATGAGGTTCTCTCCCGAAATGACATCGAAGGTCTGGTCGAACACGTCGATCTCTGTCTCGCCGAGAGCACGGTCGCAGATCTCCTCGATGTCGTGGCGATCATCGGCGTTCGCTGCCCGGACCACGAAATCGACCGCATCGGCAGGCTGATGCTCGGCGCAGGTCACAGTCATCCGGGCCTCGTTGAGCGGCAGGTCCTTGCCGCACGTCGGGCAACGGTACTGTGGATATGGGAGCTCGAACTCTTCGACCATCGTGACGCAAACCATCCCTTGGTCATCGTAGTGTCGGCGGTTCCGACGCATACGGTACCCATTATGCCGCTTCGTCCGGTGCGACGCATCCGCGCCACCTCCCTGCGATAGAATGGCCCCTAGGATCCCCCGTCCAGAGGCCGAGGAGTGCCATGCCTGTACCGCTGCCCGCACTCGAAGACCACCCCCTCAAAGATGCCGCTCTCCAGCGCGCGACCGTGCTCTACACGGACCTCGACGGGACGCTCCTCGCCCGCGGAGCACGTCTGCTCGCCGATGCCGCCGGAGAGCCCTGGCTCGGCACCGCCGAAGCGATCGTCGCCCTCAACCGCGCCGGCCTGACCTGCGTAGTGTGCTCGGGACGGAACCGTTGGCAGCTCATGGAGGTGTCGCGGCTGCTCGGCTGGGACTCCTATATCGCCGAGGTCGGCTGCGTGATCGTGCCCGGTCGTGGCGAGGAGCCCATCTACCACACCGGCTCCTGGGGCCCGGACGCCCTACACGGGGACGAGACGCCGTACGAAGCAATCACGCGTGTGGGCGCCCTCGACGTGCTCGCGCGCGTGTTTGCAGGAACGATCGAGGAGCACGCGCCGTGGCACCTCAACCGCGAGGCGACTCACGTATTGCGGGGCAATGTGCCCCTGGCGCAGGCGCAGGCCGCACTCGACACGCTCTCGCTCCCGGTGCGTATCGTCGACAACGGGATCATCCATCCGCCCGTGCATGGACTCATCGATGTCGACGAGGTCCATGCATACCATCTCATCCCGGACGGCGTGCATAAGAGCGACGCCATCGAACGCGACCTCACACGCCGCGGCCTGGGTCGCATGGATGCCTTAGCGGTGGGCGATTCCGCGACCGATGTCGAAATGGCCGACGCGGTCGGCCTCGGCGTACTCGTGGCCAACGCCCTCGATGACGAGCGTGTCGTCGAGTCCGCCGCAGGGCGGACGAATGTGGCTGTCACGCATGGCAAACGCGGTGAGGGGTGGACGGAGCTCGCCACGGCCTGGCTCACGGCTCGCAAGTCAGTGCAGGAGCCGTCATGACCGAGCGGATCGGCAGCAAGCAGGCCGCACGCCTGAAGGGTCGTACAGCCCGTCAGGGTGTGCCTGCCGAAGAGCGCTCCGGGTACGCGGCTGCAGTCGCGGAACGGCTCCTCGCGCTGCCAGAGATCGCTGCAGCGCACACGATACTCGCATACGCCGCCACACCGGAGGAGATCGATACCGCTCCCGCTATCGCAGCGTTGCGTGAGCGCGGGGTCGTCATAGCCCTTCCCCGCGTCGCCGGACCTCAGAGATTGA